>NZ_JAQITG010000019.1:0-29926 GCF_028618615.1 Bartonella sp. AU15XJBT | reverse complement strand
TTGTTGTTGTAGATGACTGTTAGGATCTATTTCGTTGAGAGATGTATTTTTAATCTTGAAAAAAAAGTTGCATAAAAATTGGGGGGGGGGGGAGGCAAAGTCTAAATATTTTATGAGTAAACAATGTAAGTGAACTTTATAGAAAATTCTTTACAGAATAACTCGTGTCTTATCCTATTATACTGTACAACACCGTTGTTTAGAGCAGTAATAGGGGAAAATCTATTATACATTAGGTATTTTTAGAATGAGTGCTAGGTGAAGTATTCAGGGCAGGAGCCCATAGAGCCTTATGTAGGTGAACCATATAAGTGGTTAGCAGCATCTCCCTTAACACGTCAGATTTTTCTACAAACCGGTGCTGGGAGGAATCCTCTTCTTTTGAAGTGTGGGGAGAAGATTAAGAAGAAAAAGGGTAACACTTTAGTTACCCTTTTTTGAGCTGTTTTGTATAGATTTTATTTGTTCTTTGGAGCAATTTTTTTTCTTATAAACATAAAATACATTATGCCTAAGAAGATAAACCAAAAGATACTGTATTTTAAAGCTATTAGGGTATCGTGTTCTAATGTTAACAAATAGAGCATGAAAGCAAAAAACACTAACACAATCCCGCACATAATGACACCTCCCGGCATTTTGTAGACGGATTCAGCATGTAGATGAGGGTGATTGCGACGATACACAATATAGCTAATCAAAATGACGGACCATACGAATAAAAATGCAATAGCTGAAATACTTGTCACAATTGTAAAAGCACTTATGATGCTTGGAGATGATGATGCAATTGTATATCCTACTAAAATACATAGGCAGGAAAAGAACAGAGCATTGGCTGGAACATGGTATTTGGAAAGCTTCCCTAAAATTGGAGGAGCGCCTTTTTGTGTTGCAAGACCGTATATCATACGGCTGGTGGAAAAAATACCACTATTTGCTGAAGAGGCCGCTGAAGTGAGAACAACAAAATTGACCAAACCAGCAGCTATTGGAATGCCAGCAAGCCAAAACATGGAGACAAAGGGGCTTTTATCTGGAACTATTTGATCCCAAGGTGTAACTGACATAATCACAGCAAGAGAAAAGATGTAAAAGAGTACAATACGCACCGGTATTGCATTAATTGCTTTAGGGAGAACTTTTTTAGGTTCTTTGACTTCAGCTGCTGTTGTTCCAGCAATTTCAATCCCAACAAAAGAAAAAATGGCAATTTGAAATCCGGCAAAAAAACCTGTAATTCCTCGGGGAAATATATCTCCACCATTCCATACGTGACTGAGAGAAGCGACAGTACCATTTGGAGAGGTAAAGCCTGTAGTGATCATATAAAATCCAACAATAACTAATGCTAAAATTGCTACGACTTTGATAAGACCAAACCAGAATTCAAGTTCACCAAAAAATTTTACGGCAAGGAGATTAAGGATTAAAAAGAAACCAATGCAAGCAAAAACAACAATCCATGGATTAAGTGTTGGCCACCAGAAATGCATATAGTTAATGATTGCAATAATATCTGCAGCTCCAGTCACAACCCAGCTTAACCAATAGTTCCAGCCAACAAAAAAAGCAATTCCTGGCCCTAGCATATCGGTTGAAAAATCAATAAGAGATCGATATTGGGAATTAGAAAGCAATAATTCACCCATTGCACGCATGACAAAGTATAGGGCACATCCAATAACAGCATAAACGAGTATGATGGAAGGGCCGGCTACACTAATCGTTTTTCCTGATCCCATGAAGAGCCCTGTTCCAATAGCCCCACCGAGGGCTATAAGTTGTACGTGACGGTTATCTAGACCACGTTGTAGTTTTTTCTGAGGATCATCTTTTAAATTTTGTTTACAGTTCATTTTTTGGGGGTTCCCTTTAATTATTTTGAGATTAAATTACACTCAAAGAGATATTATTCGTATCGAAGCATGATATAAATGAGGTGTAAAGGAAAAAAACATTTTTTATGGTTTTGTGTGGATAACGACAAGAACATGGTTTTGAAAAAAGAGAATATATTCCTCTTAAATAGCATAACAGATATTTGCATAGGGAGTTTATTTGTTATGAATAACAAATAAATAGCTCATGAAGAGGTTTTGATAGAGCGCCCTTTAAAATTATTTCAGAAAGTTGTTAGGTGTTTTTATAACTTTATGAAATTTATCGTTTATAATCAATATGTTGTTATTCATAATAGAGAGAGTTTTAATTTTTTGCTCAAGTAGCATTAGAGAGTTGGCATCTTAAGTGTAGGGAAAATTCTTTAATGATAAAAAATTTAAATGATTTCTAAAATCATTTTATTTGTTTTTATGATGCTATCATAAGTAAAAAAGAGGGCCTTTTTCACAAAGGAAAAGAGGGACGCTTTAGCTTTTTTCTTCTAAAGTGGTGAATAAGAACTTCATTTAGATATTGATAAAACGTTGCGATAAATTCTATTGTTTACACAAAAGTTCTTGAGACTACAATAAAAAAGCAACGTTATTCAGTTTTACAGAGAAAATAAGAAAGAATTGGGGATTGTCTCAGCTTTGTGAGAGGTTAGACTCTTCAGAAGTGAGAGGCAGCGTCATGAAAAGATTACTCTGTTAGCTTTACGACCTCTTATCAAAAGAGGAAATGTTATCCAAAGAAAATGAAAAAAGAAAATAGCGATAAAACTGTTCCTGTTGCTATATTAATACATCCTTTTATTTTTTTCTTTTTTAGAGTGGCGCTTGCAAATGATATAAAAATGGTCATTAAAGTAAACCATGCAAAGATATTGAAGGAATGTATTGTTACAAGTTCAAAGCCTTTTTATGCTACTGCCAGAAGCTAAGAATTTTGGAAAGGCTGCTATGTAAAATATTGATACTTTGGGATTTAGTATTTGTGTTAAAAAATCATCCATATAGCTGGTGAAGAGCTTTGTTTTACCGACAATGCTTTTTTCATTCGTTGATATTTTTTCTTTTGAATTTAAGCTGTGTATTCCAGATTTAATCGATTTAAAGCCCATATATAATAAATAGCAGCCTCCCATGAGTTTTACTAAAAGGAAGAGCGTTTTGTTGTTGAGAATGAGTGCTGATACACCTAATATGGAAAATGCTCCATGCGCATATGTTGCTGTACACAACCCTAAGACGTTCGTAAATGCGTTCTTTTTCCCCAATCTCGTTGCATTATCGATGATAAGGGCCATGTTTGGTCCCGGTGAGATGACTAAAAAAAATGAAACAATGAAAAAGGTCAGTATTTGATGACTCATTTTACTTTTAGCTCTGAGATTAATTGATCTTCAAGATAGAGTTCTATTCTGTCAAATTTAGAGAGTTTTCCTACGCCCTGTGGAGTGCCGGTGTATATGATATCACCACGCCTTAGCTGAATGTAGTGACTTAAAAATGATATTATTTTCTCAAAGCTAAAGATCATATTTTTCGTATTGCCAACTTGCCTTATCTCGCTATTCAACTTCATTGTAAAGGTTATTGGGGCATTCATTTTTTCTTTGTTTATGAAGTCAGAGACGTATGCGGCTCCTTTAAAACCTTTAGATAAAAGCCAAGGAAGTTTTTTTTCTTTTAATTTTTTTTGCAAATCTCTTGCGGTTAGATCAAGACCTATTGCTACGGCATCATAACATTCTTTAGCTTTACTCTCATTGACCATAAAAATGTCCTTTGAGATTCTGAGCACAATTTCAGTTTCAAAATGGATTTCTTTGGAAAAATCAGGAAGATCAATTTGGTTTCCTAACACAAGTGAACTATTTGGCTTGCTAAATATAACAGGTTCATCTTCAACAACATTCCCCATTTCATGAACATGTTCAACATAATTGAGTCCGACACAGTAAATATTATTAATCATAGGAAAACTCCAAGTTTTTCTTTTCCTTTTATATAGAAAAGGTATCACTAGGGAAACAATGTTTTTTCTCATATCGATATGTGAGCTTTGTAAAAAAATATGCATTATGTGGATTAATAACCAATTTTGATGATAAACAGACAGCATTGTCTCTCCAAGCTTTAATGAGAGGGTGGCTATTGGGTGGTTCTATGGGGAGAATATCAGGGAATGCGTGTAACTTAGGATTTTCGCTTAGATGCTTTCTAAGCAATAAAAATCGCTGAGGATTTTATCCTTTGTGGCGTTCACTAAGATAGCTTTTTTCTTACTTTTTTGAGGAATTCTGAATTAATCATTCCCATATGTTTTGTTGGTAAGAGGGCAGTGGAGTGATACCATATCAGATTATCCTAGACGTGCATTCCTATCTTTTAAAAGTTTTGAAGTTGAGTGATTGAGTGATCAATGTATGGGTCATAGACAAGAATTTTGAATCCAGAAGGACTTAACGCTCTAGCGTTGCTTTTCCTATTTTCCCGAACTCAGCCAACTCGATGGTTTTATGCTTTGGACGTAATATTTTAAGATTGTTTTCTTGCCATATTTTTTGCTAAATCATTATGTCTGGATACTTGCCAGCATCCTTCCAAAATCATTGTTAATGCAGTATCAGCTACTTCATCTATACAATAAGAAGGGTTGTTAGCAAATTCAACACCGTGCTTTCTTAGCTCTTCGTAATCTAATTGCTCAAAACGGATACCAAATCGTCCTGCTATTTTTTTACATTTATGCAATTCCTTGGTTGTTTTCTCTGTTATTTTTGCATGCCAGATCAATAAGACATCAATTTTCCAGAATTTCATCATGAATGTTGTCTTCATGTAAAAAGTTGAAGAAATAAAATTAAGCGCCTAAGTCAGTCAGCGGTTTTTCAAATTCACTTATTTCAGTTATTCTATCGATTATAGTTCATCGTAGTTTTTCTCTATAATAGATAATCATTAAGAAAAATCTTTTTACTCACCTGATGAATCAAAAGAATTAGCTTTTTTCTGGTAACACAAGTGGAGAAATAAGGATTTTAGATATGTTTCGGCGTTCCATTTCAATCACTTTAAAGCGTAAACCGTCTGTTTCAAAACTTTCCCCCTCATTCGGCAAATGACCAAACTGCCAAAGCATAAAGCCTGCCAGAGTCGTATAACGGTCTGCCTCATCAACAAGATTTCGTCCAAGATAACCACTTAAACGGCGGATATCAGCATATCCCTCTACAAGAAGACTGCCATTTTCAAGTTGTTCTGCAATCATGAGCTCTTCATCGTCATCAGGAAAGTCTCCTGCAATAGCTTCAAGAATATCGGTTGGTGTTGCAATCCCTTCAAAAGATCCGTGCTCATCAACAATAATTGCAAGCTGAATCGAAGAATGACGTAATTGCTCCATCAATCGTAAAACACTTGTGTTTTCATGAACAACAAGGGGTTCTCGCATAGCTTTTTTCCAATTAATCTTTTTACCCTCTGCCAAGTTTAAAAGAAGATCTTTTGTCAATGCAACGCCAACAAATTCATCCACTTTTTCACGCGCAAGAATTAAGCGGCTATGTTTAACCTTTTGTAATTCTTCACGCATTTCATTTTCATCAGCATTTAAATCTAACCACTCAATCTCATTGCGCGGCGACATAATAGAGCGAACAGGACGATCAGCTAAATCGAGAACACCACGAATCATCTCCTTTTCTTCTGGTCTAAACAATTCAGAAGCTGCGGCTTGTTCAGCAATGACATCTACAGTTTCAGCAAGATGATTATCTTTACTTCCCCCTCCTAAGAGTCTTAAAACAGCATCAGCTGTTTTACTGCGTAGATCATTCGTTGTAATCATCTTTTCTCGGTTACGACGTCCAATTTGATTAAACGCTTCAATGAGAACAGAAAAACCAATAGCAGCATACAAATATCCTTTTGGAATATGAAAACCAAACCCTTCAACAATGAGTGTAAAACCAATCATCATCAAAAAACCAAGACAAAGGATCACAATGGTGGGATGACGATTAATAAAACGCATAAGAGAGCCAGAGCCACACATCATTACTCCCATAGCAGTAATGACTGCGAGATACATAACTGCTGCCTGCTCTTTTGCAATCATACCGGTTGCGGTAATAATACTATCGAGTGAAAAAACAGCATCTAGTACCACAACTTGAACAATTACTTGCCAAAAAACAGCATAAGCAACGCCTGTTTTTCTTTCATGCGATACCCCTTCTAACCTTTCATGCAATTCTAATGTTCCTTTTGCCAGCAAAAAGGCTCCACCACCAATTAAAATAAAGCTATGCCAACTAAAGACAAAAGAAGAAAGTGAAAGAATGACCGTATCAAGTCTCATAACCCATCCAATAACTGTAAGAAGGAAAAGCCGCATGATTAATGCTAAAGTAAGACCTATCAAGCGTGCACGGTCACGCAAATGCAGGGGTAATTTTTCAGCTAAAATTGCAATAAAAATAAGGTTATCTATTCCTAAAACAATTTCGAGAAAAACCAACGTGACCAAACCAAACCATGCATGGGGATCAGTGATCCATTCCATCATTTCTCACCTTTTAAAAGCTTAAAAGCGCGCGATCGACAAAAAAATCATGGGCTTTTATTCGTATATTGGATCATGAATATTGAATGTAAAAAACTTACATTCAAAGGGAAAAACAGAAAAATATTGCTTAAACGCATATGATTATTGATAAAACAAAACGATGCCCCATTCCGATAAAAACGACAAGAAGGCTCTTCTAAATTTTGCTCGGGCATTATGCTCGATAATCCTCCAACGATAGATTCTGTATAACAACCAGAACATGTATTTATAGAACCTTATAATGGGTTTATTTTTATATAAGATCAAGTGGTGAATATCATATTTTAAACCCTACAGACAATGAGGTTATATAAAAAACAACAAAATATCTAGACATCTATCCTTAGGAGCGTTATAGAAACGCTCATTCTCATCTTTTGGGAAGCTTATGGGTGATTAGCTCAGTCGGTAGAGCAGCTGACTCTTAATCAGCGGGTCGTGGGTTCGATCCCCTCATCACCCACCATTTATTTTGTACATAAATAATTTATTGATTGCGTAAAATTTTTTAAGATATAAGAGGCTAAATGAAATTGGGGGGGGGAGCAAGCTTACGCCACCACACACTTTGCGAACCTCCAATGTTATCCCGACAAGCTCTTGGCACTTGAGATTCTTCATAAGAGGCATTTTTAGTCCTTTCTTATACAGTTCCACTCCATATGGCTCTTCCCGCTTATAACGTGCAAGCGAATGGTTCTGATTGATTCAACGTGGGAGAGATTTGAAATGAGAGAATCTTACGGTATTCAATGCTTTAATTCCAGTTGAATAACGATAAATTATTATTTATAAATCAATATATTGTATGTTATAGAAACGATTATTTTCTACACGGATAGTTGCTTTCAAGTTTATGGGCGTTATTTTGAAGTAAAATAGACAAATATTACTCTGTTTCTACTTAGAGTAAGCTATTTATAAAGGGGGTATTTCAAGCATAAAGGTAAAAAAGATAAATACAAATGATAGTTTTATTAATTGCATATATGCAATTGAACTTCAGCATAAATATAACTTATACGTATACAAAAAAGAAGCCATTGATAGCCTTTATATTTATTTAGGTGGTGTTTTGGGGGCTCTTTTCCAATATTGTTGCGCTTCAAAAATGGCGACCACAAATAATGAAATGATGAGTGGTATGATCAAATAAAGTATTCTAAAGACAATAAGTGCTGCGATAACATCGGTTGGATTTACATCGGGCATACCGGTTATGAAGAGCGCTTCAAGAACACCTACTCCTCCTGCTGGAGCATTGGAGAGAAGCGTTATTGTAAAAGATGCTAGAAAAACACCAAGAACGGAAATAAAATGAATATCTGCATTGTAGGGGAGAACAGCATAGATAATTCCTGCTGCTCCTAAAAGTTCTAGGGGGCTAATGAGGAGCTGTTGAATGACAATTTTTAGTCGTGGATAGGAAAGTTGAATTTTCTTGCCCAAGCGTAAGGGTTTCAATTGAAGCCAACTACCAAACGTATAAAGTGCTACGCAACTGAGTAAAATTGCTCCAACTGTTGTTCCAAGCCATTCAGGAAGCTCTTCATGAATGAGGGTGATAATTTCGGGTTGCAGAACCAAAACGATCCCCAACAGTAAGATTGTGCCGATGACAAAAGTAAAAGAGCAAAAACCCACTAATATGGCGATTTCTGTTCCGTTTAATCCTTTCATTTTATAGGCGCGATAACGCACGACGGCACCAGAAAAAACTGAAGCACCGATATTGTGTGAAAGAGCGTAAGTTGTAAATGAACAGATAGCGATAAAAATCCAAGAAATTTTATGGCCTAGATGTTGCAAGGCAATGCGATCATATCCAGCAAGAGCAGCATAAGCAAGGAGAGAACATAAACAGGCTAATAACCAGTGTTGTGCATTTAAATTGCTCAAACGTTCCAATACGTCACCAAACGAAATGGCAGAGAGCTTTATATAAAGAATCCGAATAGATATCAGCATTGCTAAGATACCAATTAAGGGCCATATAAATTGCTTTATTTTCACGCTTCTTTATCCATTTTATGTTTTCTATAAATTTTCATGATTATGCATATTCTTTACAGACCTTTGCTCTGCGATATGCTCTATAATGCCATTGGCAATTTCTTCATCATCCGTTACTACAACATCAGCACCTAAATCAATGAGATAAGCTGTTTCTGTGTCGGATAATGCATGTGTGATTATCTGGATATCCTTCTTCATATCACGTATATTCACGATACATTCTCCTACTTCAATGGTACTTCGCATTGTAATAACAACTTTATGTGCATTATTTATATTGGCTGCGTTCATGATTTCTTGTTGAATGATATTGCCGCAAATAGCCTCAAAGCCATCTGAAATTGCTTTATCAGCGAGGCGTTTTGATTCTTCCACAATTATTATAGGTTTATCTCTATTTCTTAAAGATAATGCAACACACTTACCAATACGACTATAGCCAATAATGACGATATGGTTGTTTTTTAAGGTCATTGGTAAAAAATCTTGGTCAGGATCTTGTGGATTAATGTCAATAATTGTTTGGGTATTTTGTGAAGAGACAGAAAATTTTTCTAGACGTTTTTTAATTTTATTACAGGCAATGAAAACAAGAGGATTGAGCAAAATAGAAAAAATTGCTCCTCCAAGAATTAAATCATGAGCGTCATTGTTTAAAAGTCCTAAGCTTAGACTTAAACCAGCAAGGATAAAGGAAAATTCTCCGATTTGGGCAAGGCTTGCAGCAATTGTCAAAGCTGTTGCATTAGAATAGCGAAAAGCTTTAACGATGAAAAAAGCAACAGCAGATTTTCCAATGACGATAATGAATAAGGTTGCTAAGAGAGGAAAAAAATGAGTCAAAAGTTTTTCTGGATCAAATAACATGCCGACAGAAACAAAAAAGAGAACAGAAAAAGCATCGCGCAGTGGTAAGGATTCTTCAGCAGCACGGTGACTTAACTCTGATTCGCTCATGACCATACCGGCAAAAAAAGCACCAAGAGAAAGAGAAACACCAAATAAATGAGCAGCTCCGAAAGCTACGCCTAGGGCAATAGCAAAGACGCTAAGACGGAATAATTCACGTGATCCCGATTGTGCGCTCATTTTTAAGAGCCATGGGATAACGCGTCGCCCAATGACAAGCATTAGTGCGATAAATATAATTACTTTCAAGATGGTGAGACCAAAAACGCCCCAAATACTTAAATCCAACCATTGAACGAGAGGATCCAATGTTTCTTTATTGGTACTGTTAAGGGTGCTTGCCAAGGATGGGATGAGAACAAGGATAAGGACCATTGCTAAATCCTCAATAATCAACCATCCAACGGCAATGCGCCCTTTTTCTGTTTCAATAAGATGACGCTCTTGCAAGGCACGTAACAGGATAACAGTACTTGCTATGGATAAAGCAAGACCGAAGATCAAACTCCCGCTAAGGCCCCATCCCATAATCAGACCAAGGCATAAGCCTAGAAGAGTAGAAAATGCCATCTGTGCAATAGCAGCAGGAACAGCAATCGCTTTGACAGATAAAAGATCTTTTAAGGAAAAGTGTAGCCCAACACCAAACATGAGCAAAATAATACCAATTTCAGCAAGTTGATTGATAATAACGGAATCTATTTTAAATCCGCCTGTATTGGGCCCCACGATGACACCAGCTAACAAGTAGCCCACAAGGGGTGAAATTCGCAAACGGCTAGCAATCATTCCTAAGAGAAATGCTAAACATAAACCGGCAACAATGGTTGTAATAAGTGGTGTGTCGTGGAGCATGGATTATTTTCTATTCTTGATTAAAAAGCGAAGGAATGAAGATGCCTCTTATTTCTTTGAGACGGGAGGAATGATGTATCATATGCATTAAAGAACATTTTCATTTCGCTTTAGTATTTACACGACTATTTCGTTCACGCCACCAATTTCCTAGCAGGAGTAAAATAGGAGCGGCAATAAAGATAGAGGATGATGTTGCAATAATAATCCCAAAGACCATGGGCAATGCAAAATTATGAACGGCACTTCCACCCCATATCGCCATGGGGAGCATAGCAAGAATTGTTGTGGCTGATGTAAAAAAGCAACGGACAAGAACCTGATTAATTGATAGATCAATTAGTTCGCGCAATGGCATTTTTTTATAAAGACGCATATTTTCGCGCATTCTATCATAGACCACAACCTTATCATTTATAGAATATCCAACAATTGTTAAGAGTGCAGCGATGGCTGTTAAATTAAAATCAAATTGAAATAAAGCAAAAAAGCCAATCATTTTTGTGGTGTCTAGAATGAGTGTGACAATGGCTCCAATAGCAAAGAACCACTCAAAGCGTAACCATATATAGAGAGTCATGGCAATTGCCGCGAGAATAACAGCCGTAAACGCAGCTGTGGCAAGTTCGCCTGAAATTTTGGGGCCAACAACTTCTATTTGATCAAATGTGGTATCGGGATAGATATTTTGTACAGCTGTTTTGACTTTATCAATGGCTATGGTTTGTTGTGCTTCGCTCCCACTTTGTTTCTGTATGCGAATGAGTATGGTGTTTTCTTTATCGATATTTTGCAGGGTAATTTCACCAATATTAAGGGTAGAAAGCTTGGAACGCAGGGTTGCTAGGTTTGCTGGTACTTTCGTAGTAATACTCATTTGGCTGCCGCCAATAAAATCAATTCCGAAATTCAAGCCAGGCTTAAAAAAGAGAAAAACTGAAGCTATGGATAAAATAATTGAGATGCCAATACCAATGAATCGCGCTTTCATAAAGTGGAAAGTTGTATTTTGAGGGATAATGTTGAAAGCAGAATGAATATGCAATTTTTTTATTTTCCATTTACGAACAATCCAAATCATGATGATGCGTACAATGGTGATATTGGTGAACATAGAGATGATAATACCAAGCAACATTGTGACGGCAAAACCACGAACCGGACCGGTGCCAAACCAAAATAGTAAAACAGTCGCTATAATTGCCGTAACATTTGCATCAACAATGGTTGCAAAAGCCTGTTTAAATCCACGATCTAGGGCAGCAAAAGCACTCACACCTTTTCGACTTTCTTCACGGATACGTTCATTGATGAGAATATTCGCATCAACGGCAATCCCGATACCTAAGATAATACCAGCAATACCAGGCAGGGTTAGCGTTGCACCGAGGAGACTGAGGGCTGCAAATGTTAAAATCGTGTGGAGCGCTAGTGCTATATTGGCAATGAGCCCCCAAATCCGGTAGAGAAGAAAAATAAAAATTGCAACAAGCATAAAACCGATTATGCCGGTATAAAGTCCCATTTGAATGGCATCAGCACCAAGATTTGGTCCTACCGTTCTCTCTTCAATGACCGTGAGTGGGGCGGGGAGGGAACCAGCGCGAAGCAGAGCAGCCAGAGTTGAGGCTTCTTTTGGGTCAAAGTTTCCTGTAATTTGACCTTGTCCATTGGGAATAACACTATTGATGGTAGGAGCGGTTAAAACCTTATTATCCAGAACAATAGCAAAAGGACGGTTAATATTTTGTCGTGTTATATCGGCAAATATTTTTGCACCAGCGGAATCTAGTGTAAATGAAATAATAGAACGTCCTGGCATTTGCGGGTCGAAACCAGCGCGGGCGTCTTTAAGGACATTTCCATCTAAGGCAATTTGATCATAAATCGCATAATGTTGTGTTTCATCCGTATATCCAGGAAGGATAGAAACACCTATAGGGGGATTATTGGGGTCCACATTAGAAGGAACAAGATGAAAACTCATCTTAGCGGTCGTGCCTAAAAGATCTCGCAGTTGTTTTGGATCTTGTAAGCCAGGCAATTGGACCATAATACGATCATTTCCAACCTTTTGGATCGCTGGTTCTGAAACACCAACTTGATCGATACGGCGACGGATGATTTCTAAGCTTTGTTCAATAGCGTTGCTTACACGGTCTTTTATACCAGCTTCCGTTAATGTAACGCGAAGAGTTTCATTTTGAGCACTGATCATGATATTATGTTCTGTCGTGCCAAAGCTACTGCGTATGGGGGTTATTAATGTTTTTAAAGCAGAGAGTGCTTTTTCAGTTTGTGATGGATCAGAAATAAGGGCAACAACGCTATCTTCAACGATACGTACACTTGAGGTACGGATTTGTTTTTCGCGCAATGTATTGCGCACGTTGCTTAAAACGATGTGTAATTGATCGCGTTTTAACGTTTTGCTATCAACCTCGAGCAGGAGAGAAGAGCCTCCTTGAAGATCAAGACCAAGGGCTACACGGGTGTCGGGTAAGAATTTCGAATTTTTAACTTGTTCGTGTGAAAATAAATTGGGTAAGGCAATATAAATGCTGCTTAAAAGGATACAGCAATAAAGGGTAGTTAACCAACCAGGTGTACGCATGATATATTCCGCTAATAGGCAATCTAACTGTGATTCAAAGTTAAAAGCACAAATAAGATAAGATGATCGTTTTATAATTCAAGGAAAAGGATTAAGTGTGTTCATTGGGAGGAGCCCGTTTATTTGAGAAATATTGCATTTTGACGTTACGAAGTCGTGCGTCAATAGCTGGAATTTTTATTAAAAAGAAATCCAATGTTAGGATTTTTTGAAAGGTCCTCATAAAAATAGATTCTACATGGAGTGTTACACGCTTTTGGGTGTCAGTTGTGGTAACATTCAATTGATCATGCTTGCTTTGTAAATCAAATCTATTCGTAATAATATTCCTAATGATGTTACTGGTGTGTGATTGTTTGATTAAATCAGCAAGCGTTCCTAGGTTACTCGTCAAAAATACACCCAAACTGGATAGAAAAATCCAAGTCATCAAAGGGAGCAAATTTTCTTTTTTGCAATAGGGGTACAAAAAAAGCATGCGAGAGGTGCCTTCTTTAATCTTATTAAATTCAACTTACGATTATTCTTCTCTCTTATTATCAGTATTATAGGATAAGGGAAAGCTTTTATAAGATTATTCTACAAAAGTTGAAAATATCTGCCTTGTACTATATTTAAAAAAGGGTGGTATAGAATCCTTTTTGTGCACATAAGGTAGATATGTATTCATTTTGTAGAAAAAACACCCATATACTTTTCCTTCTTTTGGGGATTATCTTTGTTTTTAATTCTGGTGCATGGGGAAATAGGGAGGCACAAAATACAATTGTCGAACAAACAATAGCTTCTTATTCAGTTGATGAAATTATTCAACAACAACAGCTGATTATTGAGAATCTTGAAGAAAATACTGAAACTTTAAAAAGAGATTTTGACAGAAAATCAGAAGATGAGCGTGCTTTGGAAGAACTGCGCTTACGTGCACAAGATATCAGTGAACGTGCTATTAAGGCAGCATTTGTTTTGCGTTCACCTCTTAATGAGATTAATGCACTTCTTGATCAATTAACCGAGCTCCATCATGACGTAAAAAAACTGAAAAGCTCAGTGAAGGAATACGCTTACTTGATAGAGCAAAAGGCTAAAATTAATAGTATGATGCTTCGGTTTGAAGCAATTTTTTTGGCGACAAATAGAATAGCTGAACTTTCTATTTCTCAATCTCGTGAGCTTTTTAAACGCACACTGACAGATAGGGTTGAGTTTTCGATCCCGATGATTAAACATCTTGTCCAGAAAACAAAAGAGGCTTCATCAGATTTTCTTTTGCTGTTGAGCTCGTGGTGGAATTTTATATTTTATTTCAAGCCATTACAATTTTTTCTTTGCTTTTTGATTCCACTTTTTAGCATTTTGGGACTTTCATATTTTTCTCGCAAGATTCTTGTCCATGTGTATTGCCATTTTACCAAGTCTAACGAGGAGATATCTTATTTACAACGCTTATTGATTGCCTTTATTTCAGTTCTCTTACCTTCGCTTATCTGTGTTCTTTGCGTTTATCTTGTGTTGTTTTTGTTTCGTCATTTTAATTTAGATCCAGGTAAGCTTACGACTGTTTTTGATATGATCGGTTGTCAAATTATTTTAGTATTTTTAATCAATCGCTTAGCGGTTGTTCTTTTATCATCGAATATGCCCCATATCCGTCTTTTCAATGTTGCACCATCTTCTGCTTATCAATTGGTGATTTTACTTACTTCTTTAGGGGGCGTTTTGGCGTTTGATGCTGTTTTTGATAGTATTTATCAAATTATTTCAGCGCCTCTATCTTTGACAATTGCTAAAAGTTTTATTGCTGTTTTTCTTGTCGCGATATTACTGTTTATAATAGCATTTATCCCTTTGCGGTTTAGTCGTAGGCCTTTTCAGGGAGAGAAAAGAGAAGCATATTTTTTGCCATTTTATATACGCATACCTTTTATTGGCTTGGGATTATTGCTCTTTGTGTTGAATTTTTTAGGCTATGTTGGTCTCGCGCGTTTTATTATGCAGCAAATTCTGATTGGTGGGGCATTTTTAGTTCTCATGTATTTAGGCATAAAAAGTTCTCAAGCAATTGGAATTAAAGGACAATTTATGAAGACAGCGGTTGGTCATTTTTTGATGCAGCGGTTTCATTTAGAAGAAAAAACGATGAATCAATTGGGAATTGTGGTAAGCGTTTTTCTCAATTTGTTTGTTGTTGTATTTTGTGCAATGCCAATTGCTGTACAGTTTGGATTTTCCTATTCTGATTTGAAAGCAGTTTTGTGGCAATCGGTGACCGGTTTTCAGATCGGAAATATGACTCTTTCTTTGTTTTCTCTTGTAACAGGAATTATTTCTTTTTGTGTCTGTTGGTTCCTTATTCGCCGATTTATTGGTTGGCTAGATCATGTGGTGTTGGCCCATGGAGAATTCGATTCTGGTATCCGTAATTCTATCAAAACAGTGATAAGTTATGGAGGCGTTGTTGTGTCTGCTTTGACAGGATTATCAATGGCAGGTTTGGATCTTAGAAATTTTGCTCTTATTGCTGGAGGACTTTCACTTGGTATAGGTTTTGGTTTACAAAATATTGTTCAAAACTTTGTCTCTGGACTTATTATTTTAGTTGGAAGACCATTTAAAATAGGAGACTATATAGAATCCGGATCAGTAGGGGGGGTTGTTAAGCGTATTAGTGTGCGTGCAACAGAACTTGAGACGATTCAGCGTAAAACGATTATTATTCCCAATTCAAGCCTTATTAATAATAACGTTAGTAATTGGACACGACGTAATAAAGTAGGACGAATTGATATTCCAGTGACTGTATCATCCAAGGTTTCTCCAGAGCATGTTGTTGAAATTTTGTTAGAGATTGCTTCTTCGACAGAAGGCGTTTTAAAAAATCCTATCCCACAGGTGAGTTTTACGGCATTTGATCGTAAGAGCTTTTCCTTTAATTTGGCTATTTATGTGCCTAATATTATTGCATCTTCTCATGTAACCAATACTCTTCGATTTGTCTTATATAAGCGTTTTGCTGAGGAAGGAATTTTAGAATGTTGAGATATATTTATGCTTTGATTACAGTTACTCTGTTGAATATTTCTACCATAACGGCCTTTGCTGCAACAGTGAAAAATACTGATTTAAAGATACAGTCTCTCATTATTGTCGAAGGAAGTATACCTTCAAAATTTTCTTTAAATATGCATCAAACAATAACAATTTGTATGAAGGGATGCTTTATCACTTTTCCTAATAAAGACCGTTTTGTAATAAAGGCAGACGATAATATAGAGATTAGTAGGGGAAGAGCAATTTTTAAATAAAATGATTGAGGACTTTTGTTTGGAGACAAACTTTAGAAGGATAAAGGTATTGCACTTGTTAATAATCTCACCCTTTGAAAAATGCTAGGAAAAAAGGGATGATTTTAGTGTAAGATAGGTGTTATTTTATATAGATAGAATCTATAGTATTCATTTTTGATATAGAAGTATTGAGTTATATTTATAATACTTTTAATAAATATTAATTTTATAAAAATACTTACATCATTTTTAAAAAGTTTAAAAATTTATCTCATTAAAAGAGACATAAAATATTCTATTTTGTGTTTTTTGTGAGATAATTTTGATGCAAAATGTTTTATATTTACTCATTTTAAAGTATATAATAGATAATTTTATTGAATATTTGTACTTTTTAGTATTTGTTATTCTAATATTTTTAAATTTATTAAAATTTAATTGCTAAACTTCAATTTTAATGTAATGATGTATTTATGTAGTGATTGATTTAAATGTAACTATAAAGGAGTACATGTGATTTTGCGGCATAAGATTTTATAAGACTTTGTTTTTCTAAATGTGATTTTTGATTATATTTAAATTTAGCAATGGGGTATAATTTTATGAATACAAAATTTATAACAGCATCTGTTTTTTCTTTGATTTCACCTTCTATAGTACAGGCTGCAGATGTGGTGGCTCCGGAAGAGCCAGTACATGTTGCTTCAGAGATTGTTGCTTCTTCACCTTTTTCTTGGGCAGGTTTTTATTTCGGAGGTCAAATTGGTGGCTTTTCAAGTAAAATTTCTGGAACAACGCCTGATGTTGAGGTTCCTCTCTATCCTGATAAGGAGAGTAAAAATAAGCCATGGGTGCCCCTTGAGAAACAGTATAAGCCTGAACTTTCTGGGTTTGTAGGTGGTCTATATGCGGGTATTAACTTTGATCTTGGTAATAATTTGATTGTTGGTCTTGATACGGATATCCTTTTAACGGAAAAAAAGGATACAAAAACGAAATTTCTAGATGAGAAATCGGATATTGAAGAAACCGAGTCTGGTGGATCGGGCACTGAAGGAGATAAACCTGGTGGATCGGGTACTGAAGGCACAGAAGAGAAAAGTTTGAGAAGTATAAGCTTTACCAATGGACGGGGGCGCAGCTTTTCTCGATCTGATCCAGAGGATAAAGAAGAGAAAAATAGTTTAACTTTTAATCATACGTTCAAACAAAAATGGACGGGTGCCACACGGGTGCGTGTTGGGTTTTCTGCGGGGCGGGTGATGCCTTATATTGCTGGTGGTATCGCTTATGGGCAGTTTGAAGATATTTTATCGATAGTCATTACGGGAGATGAGCGCTTCAATAAGACAGAGGATGCTACAAAAACGATGATTGGTTATACTCTTGGTGGTGGTGTTGATTTTGCAATGACAGATAATCTTGTTGTACGTGCGGAATATCGTTACTCGGATTTCGGTAAAAAGAAATTTAAAGACGAGATTGAACTTAAGTATAAGACGAATGACTTCCGTGCAGGGATAGCTTACAAATTCTAGTTATTTGTGAAAATAAAGAAGCTTAAGTTTAAGAGGTCCTATCTTGATAGGGCCTTTATCTTTTGAAATTTTATGCATTGTAAATGCTATTTTATGGTGAAGAAAAAGTTTTTGACTTTGAGTGACGATGAGGAGGTAAGGAAGAGTTACTCAGATTCTTAATTATTAAGAATGAATTTTTTGATTCATAAGGTATGGCTAAAATATTCCTTCTCACAGAAAGGGCGATTCGCCTTTCGCGTTATCACAGTTTCATTTGATAATATCATTACAGCATTGTTTAAAGATCATTTTTCTATCCAAATGATTAAAAAACAAAAAAATGCATAGAATGGTGCGGACGGCGGGACTTGAACCCGCAAGGTCTTCGACCGGCAGATTTTAAGTCTGCTATGTTTACCGTTTTCATCACGTCCGCGATGAAAGTCCTCTCATAAGCTATATCTTTTATTGAATCAAGAATTAATGACAAAAGAAAAAATTTTCATTTTTTTTAGTGAAATTTTGACTGACAATGCTTTTCTTTATCGCTAGAAGAAGCCTGTATAATATAAACAAAGCATGAAATGATCAGTGTTATGAGTAAATTTATTCAAGACGTTACAAAAGCTATGGTGGGATTGCATCACGTGTTTGCTGAAACACCCCTTCAAAGAAATGATTTTCTAAGCCAAAAATATGATGCAGAAATTTATTTGAAGCGTGAAGATTTAACACCGGTACGGTCTTATAAGATTCGTGGTGCTTTCAATTTTGTTTCAGAAATGCTGAGCAGTATATCGTCAGATTCTGCATTTGTGTGTGCTTCAGCGGGGAATCACGCGCAAGGGGTTTCTTTTGTTTGTCGTTATTTTAAACGTAAAGGCGTAGTTTTTATGCCTATGACAACGCCACAACAGAAAATTGAGAAGACACGTATTTTTGGTAAAGAGTTTATTGATATTCGTTTGGTTGGTGAAACATTTGATCAATGTTATGAAGCTGCGCAATCCTTTGTCGTGGAGAGCGGTGGTGTGATGGCGCCTCCTTTTGATGATATTCGCATTATTACGGGGCAGGCAACAGTGCTCTGCGAAGCTGCTTTGCAATGGAAAAAACTCAATGGAGAAAGTGAGCCGGATTTAATAATTGTGCCGGTAGGGGGAGGTGGTTTGGCAAGTGGGGTGAGCAAGTTTTTACGGGAATATGGTTGGAATACAACGCTTCGTTTTGTTGAACCCCAAAGAGCTGCAAGCTTGCTTGCTTGTTTGGAGAGTGGAAAACGGGTCAAACTGGAAAATATTGATACTTTTGTAGATGGGGCTGCTGTGGCTGAAATTGGTGCACTAAACTATACAATTTTAAAGCAATTTTCTCCTGATTCTGTCATTACAGTTCCTGAAAATCGTGTTTGTTCTACGATGGTTGAAATGCTTAATGTAGAAGGTGTGGTTCTTGAACCGGCTGGTGCTTTATCGATAGATGCGCTTAACAGCATTCCACCTCAAGAGTTAAAGGGTAAAAAAATTATTCTCGTTATTTCAGGAGGTAATTTTGATTTTGAGCGTTTGCCAGAAATTAAAGAGCGCTCTTTACGTTTCCAGGGTTTAAGAAAATATTTTATTTTTAGTTTTCCGCAACATCCTGGTGCATTGCGTCATTTTCTTTCCACATTATCACCGGATGATGATATTGTGCGTTTTGAATATCTTAAAAAATCAGCGAGAAACTTTGGTTCTGTCTTGGTTGCGATTGAAACAAAAAAATACGATAATTTTCGTCTCTTAGAGGAAAAATTTCAAGTGTTAGGTTGGCGCTATCGTGATATTACCGATGATCAAACATTATTTGATTTTGTTATTTGAGAAATTGAAATTTTACTAAAACAAGAAGTGTAAAAATGAAATCTATTTTTTATTTTGTGTTGAGTCTGTTTTTCTTTTTGATTGTTCATCAACAGAGTTTTGCATCTCAGCCAACAACAATACAAAAAACTGAACTTTCAAAAATAGTTGTTGATGTCAATAATGCTATAAAAAGTGGAGATTTTTCGCTTATATCTCATTATATGCCTGAGCGGCTTTATAAAGAGATGGCACGTCGGTTGAATACAACAGAGGATGCTTTACGTGGTGATTTTCTTCAACAGTTGCATAAGCAATTTGAGAATTTGCCTTCTGGTGCTTATTGTTTAGATAAAGAAAATATAGAGTATCTTCAAACAGATAATGGTACTTTATATGCTTTAATTCCAACGGTTCTTGAGATGAAGGATCGCATTATTCAATATAAAACTTTGGCGATTTTTGATAAAACTCAATGGTATTTAATTTATGGCGGTCAAAAAACTTTACAAAATCCAGTTTTTCTCGAGATTTATCCTGATTTTATCAAGGTACATTTACCGATGGAGACAATTATCAAGAAATAAACGATTAATATTTTTTTGTTGCGGTAAATGTATTTCGTAAAGCCCTTGCTTTTTTATCATAATCCAAGGATAATAAGGGTGAAGGTATTTAAGCTGTTTTGTTAGCTTTTTGTATAAAGTAAAATTACATACCTTTCCCTTAATTTCAAGGTGCTCATGAGTTGCGCAGGTCGCTTTTCAAGCGTTGCTTCGTTTAAAATGTCAAGGATTTCTCTTGCGCGGATTCTTGAGTGGAGAGTTCAGCTGGTTAATTCGTGAAAGTTGTTCAGCTGAGGAAAGATTTTATTTTGCCTATAAAAAAAGAAGATGTTTTTACAAAGTTAGGTTTGCCTACTCTTTTGGTTAAAAATTTACGCATTTCTGGTATGAGTAAACCTAAGCCTATACAAGAACAAGCTATTCCAATGATGTTGAAAGGACACGATATTTTAGGGATTGCACAGACAGGTTCTGGAAAAACCTTGGCATTTGGCTTACCTATTTTAAGTCAAATTTTAGCTTTGGGTGATAAACGCTGTCCTAAAACTGCACGCGCTTTGATTTTAGCTCCAACGCGTGAACTTGCTGTTCAGATTGATGAAGCAATTCGCACCATGGCGAAAGGAGCGCATCTTTCGACGTGTCTTGTTTTTGGAGGGGTATCACGTTTAAAACAAATTAAACGTATGGCAGCAGGTGTGGACGTTTTGATCGCGACTCCAGGGCGTTTGAGAGATCTTGTTCGTGAAAAGTGTATTGATCTTTCTCAATCTCGTTTTTTGATTTTGGATGAAGCAGATCGTATGTTGGATATGGGGTTTATTCATGATGTTAAGCAAATTGCAAAGCTTTTGCATCAAGAGCGTCAGACAGCCCTTTTTTCTGCGACAATGCCGAAAGAAATTGCTGTGCTTGCAAAGTGTTTACTCAATGATCCGGTTAAGATTGAAGTTGTTCCGCAAGGCACTACGGCTGTAGAGATTACCCAGAAATTATATTGTGTTCCTACCAGTGAAAAAAAGAATGTTTTAAGTAAACTTTTGACAAATCCAGCTTTTGATTCGGTTATTGTTTTTACTCGAACGAAACATGGGGCTGATGCTGTCACACGTCATTTAGCAAAGATAGGCTATTTAGTTGCAACAATTCATGGGAATAAATCACAAGGTGCTCGCCAATCTGCTTTAAAAGCTTTTCGTGAAAGATCGGTACAGATCCTTGTTGCAACAGATATTGCTGCACGTGGTATTGATATACCAGGGATAAGCCACGTTATTAATTACGACTTACCAGATGAAGCTGAAAGTTATGTACATCGTATTGGTCGTACAGGACGCAATGGTGCATCTGGTGAAGCACTTACGCTTTTTGATGAAAAGATAGAAAGGACACGGTTGCGTGCTGTAGAGCGCTTGATTCGTATGAAATTGGTGTCTGAATCTGTTCCAGAACAATTTGCAGCATTTCCAGAAAAGCTAAATGTGCCCCAAAGTGGAGAAAAAGAAAACAATAAAGAACGCCGTTTAAAAAAATCTAAGCGTCAGAAACGGTTTTTAGGTCGAAAAGATGATGCTGCACAGTTACAGCGGAAGAAATTTTCATCTCCAAATGAGAGGCATAAAAAAGCAAAAATAGCGGCAAAGCATGCAAAGTCTTTTCGTTTCCGCAAGTCAGTCAAGAAGGCGGCTTAAATAAAATCTTGAAAAGAGATCATGTCCTGGGCATTTTTTACTTTTATCGACTCCTTTTCAATTCAAAAGAGATATACAACACTCTTATCAAAACAAGAAAGGTTTTCATTTTTTAGAAATGAAAACCTTTGAATGCTTAGATTGAAAATATTTTGAAAAGAAAGCCTCATTGTAGAGGCGATTATTTATTTGCTTTATTTTGATTTTAAAAAATATGAATAAAGATAAATTTTATTCATATAAAGGATGTGTTTTAGCTTTAATGATAGCTTTTAATTTAAAAATTTGATTATCTAATAATAAATGATTGTTTTATATATTAAATAATCCACCTATATCGTAAAATTTTCTCATTTCGAATCTGTTTATATTGATCCATTAAAACTATTCGTTTGCATGTTACAAACGAGATTATTGTGTGGAAAAATTTAAGCAATCAATAAAATGATTCTTGTAACTCATTGTAAATAAAATAAATATTGCTAACATTGAGCGTGAGAAAATAGTATGATGGTATGGCTTTTATTGTGGATCAAAGATGGTGCTCATCAATGGATTTTTATACCATTTACGGGAGCCATTGTGAAACGGGTTTGGGGGGATTTAAAGGACGTCTTTCAATATGTGTGTAGATGCACAATACAATGGATAAAAACGATGGAGAAAACGCTCATGATTTGTTGAAGGCTTTCATAGCATGCTCAACAACTTAGATTGTTATACTGTTTGCACTGTAAAAACACCCTTGTTTAGGGTTGTGATATAAAGCCTATAAAATTTTACGCACTAAGGGTTTTTATGACAGTATAATGAATATTCAAGACAAGGCTGTTTTTAGAATTTATGCAGTGATTAAGTAGGAGGAACCTGCTAGATAAGAAGCTGGACTTTATTACAGACTTTTCGATTGGGAGTTTCTGCTTTTAGGGTGGGGAGGAAGTATGGAGTGTAGGGAGATAATATAGATAATTTTGATTGTGTTTTCCCGTTTTTCAAAATGATTGCTTCAAGAGCAGATTTTTGAGTTTAATTGTTTTATTGAGTAAAAATCATTTTTGGGTTGAGAAACAAAGTTTATACGAAATCTTTTTCATTACTGGTGGTGTTTAATAATTTTCTCTCATGAAAGAAATCGTAATTTATAACGTGCAAACAATTACAGTGCTCTCTGATAGAGAGCGCGGTAGTTTGAAAGAAGTAATTATTTGAAATTAACCAATAAGAAAAATACTTGTACAACAGTTTTCTCTTTAAAATAAATTAATTGTTTGCATTCATTGCAAAAAAACATCCCGTAGGATATTGCATTTCTACTCTATTGCAAAAATCCTACACCCTCACTTTTATTAACGAATCCCTCATGTTTAAAAATGTGAATAAAAACAACTTTCTGTATGGGATAAAAAAGAAGTGGCTCCCCGGGCCGGATTCGAACCAGCGACCAACCGGTTAACAGCCGGTTGCTCTACCGCTGAGCTACCGGGGAACGATGCTCAATCATCTAGCTGAAGAGGCTATAGCAAAGCAATACTGATTTGCAAAGAATAAAATTACTTTTTTTAAAAAAAATATGATAAATTGTGTAATAAGAGGAAAAAAGGCGAGAGAAAATTTCTACACCTTGACGGATGCTTTACCTTCCCTTATTGAGACTTTTGTATTTGTTGATGAGGCCTTGTGGCGGAATGGTTACGCAGAGGACTGCAAATCCTTGTATCCCGGTTCGATTCCGGGCGAGGCCTCCAGCCGATTTTAAACGAAACGGCTTTTAGGGGAGCTATAGGAAAAGAGATTATTTCCCTCTACAGTTGTAAAAACACCTTTGTATGAGAGATTGTACTGTTAGAATTGAGTTGTTGACTGTCTCATCTTTTTTTGTAACACCCATAGTTTAAGAGATCTTAGTCCCTCATTGTTGCTGTTTTGTTTGTTTTTTGTAGGTTAGGAGAAAATAGTCGTTATGGTTGCAGATTTTGCTGAGCTGCGTCGCAAAATGGTTGACAATCAAATTCGTACAGTCGATGTAACGGATTTATCAGTTCTTGAAGCGTTTTTAACGATATCTCGTGAAGAGTTTGTATCGGAAGATATGAAAGCATTAAGCTATCTTGATACCGATATTGTTTTATGTCCAGTGCGAGATGAGGTTCCAGCACGCTATTTGATGAAGCCTGCATCTCTCGCGAAATTATTACAGCTTGCTGCTGTAAAATCATCAGATGTTGTTTTAGATATTGGTGCAAATAGTGGTTATTGTGCAGCTTTGCTTTCAAAACTTGCAGGGTCTGTGATTGCGTTGGAAAATAATAAGTCTCTTTTTGAACGTGCTCTTGAAGCTTTAGAACGTAATCAATGTGATAATGTGGTTGTCATTCATGGTCCATTAGAGCAGGGATATGCCGTTGAGGGACCTTATGATGTGATTTTTATTGAGGGATCTGTCGATTTTATTCCACAAGGTATCTTTGACCAAATGAAAGACAATGGACGTCTTGTTGTGGTTGAAGGAGATGGAAATGCTGCTGTAGCACGAATCTACATCAAAGAAGATGGAATCATTTCAGCCCGGCGTGCTTTTAATCTCGCTGTAAAACCTCTTCCTTGTTTTTTAAAAACACCTGATTTTGTATTTTAGTGCTTGTTCGTTTTATGAATAAAAGATATTTCTGTTATTTGTTTGGGGTTTGTTATTGTGTGTATTGTGTTTAAAATAAACAAGAAGTTTCAGGCATGTTTTTTGCTGGTTTTGAGTCTTTTATTATCAGAGGCTGTTTGTGCTGAAACATTGATGGATGCCTTTTCTAAAGCTTATAAACACAATGCTAAGTTGAATAGTGAACGGGCGGCTGTTCGTATAGCCAGTGATGACGTTGTCATCGCGCGATCAGGGTTATTACCACAAGTTGAAGGGGTTGGGAGCTATGGGCGGAATAAGTCTTTTACAGGTCCTTATGTCACTTCTGGATCTATAGGCGTGAAATTAAATCAAAGATTATTTGACGGTTTTATCACGCAAAATATGTTTTCTTCAGCCCAAGTTAAGCTGCAGGCGCAACGTGAGTATCTTCGTAATGCTGAACAAAATACGTTTCTGGAAACTGTGACAGCTTATGCTAATGTCTATCAGACGCGTCGTGTTGCCGATCTTCGGAGAGAAAATTTGGCAGCTCTTGAAGAGCAGGTTCGTTCCAATAAAGCAAAATTTGATGTGGGTGAGGGAGGTCGTGTTGATCTTGCTCAAGCTCAAGCTGCACGTTCCGTGGCGGTTTCAGAACTGAGTCTTGCTCGTGCTGATGTAAAAGCAGCAGAGGCAGTGTATCGACAAATTATTGGTTCTGATCCTGAAAAGTTAAAACGCCCACCCGTCGCCACAGATTTTCCCGTCAATCTTGATACGGCTTACCAAATGAGCGTTGTGATGCATCCAGCAATCCTTTATGCTCAATATTTAGTCGATGCGAGTGGTTACAATGTAAAGGCGAAAGAAGGAGCGTTGCTTCCTAAAGTTGATTTTTCTGCAACAGCATCTTATAATCGGATTTACAGCGGTGCTGGAGAAGATGGCGTTTCTAAATCAATAGGATTGTCAGTGAGTGTTCCAATCTTTGAAGGGGGGCGTACGTCTGCGCAGATTCGCCAATCGAAGGAACAGCTTGGACAGGCGCAGCTTCAACTCGATTTGGCGCATAGTAATACGAGACAAGCACTTACTTCTGCTTGGTTTCAGTTGGAAGGTGCACGCGCATCTGTTATTGCTTACCGTGAAAGTGTTCGTGCTGCTGAAATTGCTCTTAAAGGTCGTGTGCAAGAAAATCGTGTAGGGCAGGCAACGACATTGGATGTTTTAAATTCTCGTACTCAATTGATTAATGCTCAGATTGCGCTTGCAATGGCAGAACGTAATGCTGTTGTGGCGAGCTATAGTGTTCAATCCTCTATTGGTAAATTGACTGCAAATTATCTAGGCTTAAAAACAATTCAATATATCCGTTAATGCATAAAAGTAGCTCTTTGATCTCAAATCATTTTAGTTTTTAAAATATTAGTTAATCAGTCGTTGGATATGTTGAAAAATAGAGCGGTTATATGTTTTTTTTAGTGCAGAAAGTTGTGTGTAGCGCCCTCTTTATGGCAAGCATATTTGAAAATATCACGAGAGGCATGTTGATCTTATGATTCTTTTGCATACACTGAAAATATGATTCTATTTGTTGTTGCGTCTCTGAGAGGTTGTAAAGTATGGTACAGAGTTCAAGCGTGTTACGTGAGCCAAGTATGGATGAAATTTTGACATCTATTCGTGAAATAATCGAAGAAAATACGGTTCAATCTGATCACTTTTTAAATGAAGATGTTGCAAATGCTTCGGAAGATCGTTTGGAAGTTGTATCAGAAGGTCTTTATGATACCACCCTATCTGTTGATGATGCTATGAAGGCTTTAGCTGATCGTATTGGTCTTTCTACTGAAAATCAAAGGGGAAGGAGCGCGCAAGAGAAAGAGGATACAGAGGTAGAAAATAATACAGTTGGTGTGGATGTGCAAAAGATGAAGTTTTCTTCTGAAGAGCGAAATTCTGTTTATAAAGCAAAAGAATATGAAGATGGGATCAGGAAGTCACAGTCAGAAGTTGGAGGAGCTGGTTGTGTGGAGTTGTCTGCCTATTGTATTTCTTCTGCAGAAAAGATTGCAAAGGATGTGTTGCGTCCGGCTATAGCAGAATGGTTACAGTCTAAATTGCCTGTTTTGCTGGAAGATATTTTACGTGAAGAGATTGTGAAGGCGATTAAAAAATCGTCTTAATTATTTTTTACATTATTTTTATGTTTTTCATTTTATGAGCACTTTGTTTGAGGTTTTGCGGGCTCTCTAGTGAGTGGTGAGGTTTGCCGGATTTTGATCGGGGTTTGGTCATATATTGTGTTTTTCAGCGGCGTTATGGATGGATAGAATGTTAGAAAAAAACTATGATGCTGCTTCCATAGAGCAACGGGTTGCAAAGAGATGGGAGACTCGTGGGGCTTTTAAAGCGGGAGCGGGCTCTAAAAGTGGTGCAGAACCTTTTTGCGTTATGCTTCCACCTCCTAATGTTACAGGCTCACTTCATATGGGGCATGCGCTCAATACGACAATTCAAGATATAATGGTTAGATTTCAGCGCATGCGTGGCAGAAATGTGTTGTGGCAGCCCGGTATGGATCATGCTGGGATTGCTACACAAATGGTTGTAGAGCGTCAACTTGCAGAGCGCCAAGAGCCAACACGTCAAGAAATGGGGAGAGAAAAGTTTATTGAGCGTATTTGGGAATGGCGTCATGAAACGGGGGGTATTATTGCAAACCAGTTGCGTCGCCTTGGCGTTTCATGTGATTGGTCACGTGAGCGGTTTACAATGGATGAGGGGTTGTCGCTGGCTGTTCGTGAAGTTTTTGTCACGCTTTATAAGCAAGGATTGATATATAGAGATAAGCGCCTCGTCAATTGGGATCCTAAATTGTTGACGGCTATTTCGGATCTTGAAGTTGAGCAAAAAGAAGTTCAAGGACATTTGTGGCACTTTAGATATCCACTTGAGGGTAAAATTTTTGATCCAAATGATGCGACAACTTTTATAACAGTGGCGACAACGCGTCCAGAAACAATGCTTGGTGATACAGGAATTGCCGTTAATCCTGAAGATGAGCGTTATAGAAATCTTATAGGTAAAAATGCTCTTTTACCACTTGTTGGTCGTAGATTATTGATTGTGGGTGATACGCATGCTGATCCTGAGGCTGGAAGTGGTGCTGTAAAAATTACCCCTGCTCATGACTTTAATGATTTCGAAGTGGGACAGCGTCATGATTTACACTTAATCAATATTTTTACCCAAAAAGCCGAGATTTTTCTCTGTGAGAATGAAGCGTTTTTTGATGGTTTGGTTTTATCAGATGAATTAAAAATGTTAGTAGAAAATCTCGATAAAGCTGATCGTTTTGTTGCGCGCCAGAAGATTATTTCTTTGATGGAAGAAGGAGGGTATTTAGCTTCTATTGATGATCATTCCCATATGGTTCCTCATGGAGATCGCAGTGGTGTACCTATTGAACCTTTTTTGACAGATCAATGGTATGTTCATGCTGCTGAATTAGCAAAGCCAGCGATAGAAGCTGTTCAACAAGGAAAAACGCAGTTTGTTCCCGATAACTGGAAAAAGACCTACTTCAATTGGATGCAAAATATTCAACCTTGGTGCATTTCCCGCCAATTATGGTGGGGACATCAGATTCCTGCTTGGTATGGTCCTGATGGAACAGTTTTTGTTGAAAAAAGTGAAAAAGAGGCTTTAGATTCGGCTTTTGCTCACTATGGTGAGGTGGTTGAATTAATCCGTGATCCGGATGTTTTAGATACTTGGTTTTCATCAGCTCTTTGGCCTTTCTCAACATTAGGATGGCCAGATAAAACGGCTGAATTATCTACTTTTTATCCAACATCTTTATCCGTTACAGGATTTGATATTATTTTTTTCTGGGTTGCTCGTATGATGATGATGGGACTTCACTTTATGGGTGAAGTTCCTTTCCCAACGGTTTATGTGCACGCTCTTGTCCGGGATCAAAAGGGTGCAAAGATGTCAAAATCAAAGGGAAATATTATTGATCCCTTAGAGCTTATTGATCAGTATAGCGCTGATGCCCTTCGTTTTACTTTGGCTATTATGGCAGCGCAAGGTCGTGATGTAAAACTTGATGCTTCCCGCATTGCTGGTTATCGTAATTTTGCTACGAAATTGTGGAATGCTACCCGGTTCGCACAGATGAATGGTGTGAAGCATGATCCAGCTTTTAAGCCAGGACAAGCAAAGTTGGCGCTTAATCGTTGGATTTTAACAGAGCTCTCTAAAACGATTTCAGCAGTGACAATGGGTATTGAACACTATAAGTTTAATGAAGCAGCAGCTGCACTTTATCGTTTCATTTGGAATACATTCTGTGATTGGTATTTGGAACTTCTCAAACCACTTTTTCAGGGTGAAAATGAAGATGCTAAAAATGAGGCTCAAGCTTGTACTGCTTGGGTTTTAGATGAAGTCTATAAACTTCTTCATCCCTTTATGCCGCATATGACAGAAGAGTTGTGGTCTCTTACAGAAACGCAAGGGATCAAGCGTGAGGATATGCTCGCATTGACAAAATGGCCAGAGGGAACATTGATAGATGAGGAGGCTGCTGCTGATATTAATTGGCTTATTGATGTGGTCACGGGGATTCGGTCTGTACGTTTTGAAATGAATATCCCTGCTGCTACACAAGCACCTCTTGTCGTTGTCGAAGGAGGGGAAGTAACGCGAGAACGTGTGCAGCGTTATGATGCACTTCTTAAAAAGTTAGCGCGTATTGAAGTCATTGATTTCTCCGATAAAGTTCCGGAAGTATCGGCACAAATGATTTTGGGTGAGGCTGTTTTTTGTTTGCCATTAGGACAGTTGATTGATTTGGAGGCTGAACGTATTCGTTTGAGGAAGGAGGCCCGTAAAATTGAACAAGATATTGAAAAAATATCGCTTAAGTTAAATAATCCCAAATTTATAGAAAATGCGAAAGCAGAAATTGTTGAAAGTGAACAAAATAGGGTTGTAGAATTGCGTGCGGCGCAGAAAAAAATATCTGTTGCTTTAGAGCGGTTGGGCTGATTCTAGTTTCTGTTTTTTTGGGTGATTTCATAGCATTACGGCTGGTATCGCTTTTTTTAAAGAAAACTTTTTCTTTTGTTCATCTTTGGTGAATGCGATCATGAAATCTCTACTGGGAGCCCCATTTTTATGTTCATCATTTAAAGAGAAACCTCTTAAGATACTTAAGCTCATTTTGCGCCGGCGCCCGTGAATGGTATATAAAAAGCAAGTAAAATAAAATAGTTATGTCTAATATGAGGGAATAGGTGAATCTTGATTCTATTGAGTTTTTTTGCCTCTATCCCTCATCTTTTTGGAGCTTTTTTATCGCCTCTATAGCTAACCTTTTACGGTCTGCGCTCTTTGTGTAAAGAGATGCCATAGCATCATTTGTCCAGCCAAAAATTGCTTTGAGTTGTGATACTGTTGCACCAGAGTTAGCTGCGCGTGTTGCTGCTAATTTTCTTAATCC
>NZ_JAQITG010000018.1:0-30116 GCF_028618615.1 Bartonella sp. AU15XJBT | reverse complement strand
GCAAAATAAAAACCTAAAAGGCAAAACACCGCGTATATGATAATTCTTAGTCCATAAAACAAGAGCAAAACCAACCATCGCAAGCAGAAACCGCTCTCGTTACTCAGCGTATATAGTACTCTTTCAACAAAAGAGTCAATATCATTTTTGACTTTTTTTCAAAAATAAAATAGCAATACAACAGGTTGTATTCTAATCTATTACACTAAAAATAAACAAATTTTAAACTTGAAAGCTCAAAACATTATCAAAGAAACAGCACGCTTCTAAAAAAACATAAACAGACCAGGCCTATCAATAATAAAGACGAATTGCATGAAAGTTTCTTGCAAAATAACGGCTGCTCTTAGACCATAAGTCCCCCCTCCTCTCACAACGGTTATAACTGTCCTTAAATATCACGACGCATATCATGTAAAAGACTAAAAGACAGACTACATATTCTATCATCACCATTGCATAAACATCTTACACGCTTTATGCTTTTCCATGAGAGCAAAAGGAAGATGTCAATGTCATCTAAACTAACGCGTAACCAAACATTGGTTTTGAACACTTTAAAGAATGCAAAAGGGCCTTTAAGTGCTTATGCGATTCTTGACCAATTACGCGAAGAAGGTTTTCGTGCGCCTCTCCAGGTTTATCGTGCGTTAGAAAAGCTCGTACAATTAAAGTGTATTCATCGTCTTGAAAGTGTAAACGCCTTTATGGTCTGTTTACATCCTGAAAAGTGTCAACACGAACTTACAACTTTCATCATTTGCGAAAACTGTGGCACAGTCAATGAAATACAAAATCAAATGATTGTATCGAGTTTAAAACAAATGGTTCAAGCTGTTGACTTCCAAGCACACAAAAGCACTCTAGAAGTACGAGGTCTTTGCAAAAAATGCGCAACAAAGTAAGACCTCTAACTTGCAAGTTTATATGTTTAGCATTATGTGTCAAAGATTGACTTATTGTTTGAAAAGCTCTTATCGCCCTTGCATGTATATCACCCTACCCTGTCGTGATAGGCTTATTATACGCGTTGGAACATAAATATTGGAAGTATAAATCATGTCCGTATCTGAGACAATTTTTTCAACAAAAAACCTCGATAAAACGAAACAAAAAAAAATAATCAAGGCTCTTTTTATCGTCTTTGCACTTTTTGTACTTTGGTTTGGCTATAAGTGGATAACACATTGGCGTTATATGCTAGCCACTGAAGATGCCTATGTGCAAGGAGATATCGCAGCTATTGCGCCCAAATTAAACGGATATATTGAAAAAATTGCGATTAAAGCCAACCAAGTCGTAAAAAAGGACGATGTTTTATTTTACTTAGACAATGGTGATTATCAAATAGCCTTGGATCAAACAAAAGCGCGTCTTAATACACAGAAAAAAACACTTTTACGCATTGATGCACAAATTACAGCTGCTCACAGTAGCTTAGATGATGCAAAAGCGCAAAAAGCAGCCGCTTCCGCCATAGCAACCAATGCACAACTCACCTTAAAACGCATTACAGAATTGAAAGCGAACCGTTATGCTCCTCAATCTGGTGTTGATGATGCCAAATCAGCTTATGAACAAGCTATCGCAAATGTTAATAGAGCGGATGCACAAATCGCCGCAGCACACGCCAATATCCAAGTGCTCGAAGCACAACGAAATGAAACAGAAAGCCAAACAAAGAGTTTAGAACTTTCGCGTGAAAAAGCACAACGTGATCTTGATTCAACCATTATACGCGCACCATTTGATGGAATTATAGGAAATTTAACAGCAAAAACGGGAGATTTTGTTGTCAATGGCCAACGTCTTGCAGCGTTAGTCCCCATCCATGCGCTTTATATTGAAGCAAACTATAAAGAAACACAGTTGCAAAATATTCATGCGGGACAAAAGGCTTATATTTCTGTTGATGCCTTCGAAAAGGATGTCTTTACAGGAACAGTGCTTTCTATTTCGCCCGCAACAGGTGCTGTTTTTTCTCTTCTTCCTCCACAAAACGCGACTGGTAACTTTACAAAGATTGTCCAACGCATTCCGGTACGTATTTCTATTCCAGAGGAAATCTTAAAGACCGGACATATCCGGGCAGGAATGAGTGTTTCAGTAGAAGTTGATACACGGACAAAACCACAAGATAAAAACCTCTTATAATAACAAGTAAATGACCTCATTATTATGACATCTTCAATGCCAAAGCCCATACAGTCTCAAGAGCGCATAGAAATCCGTAACATTGTGATTTTCATCGTTATGGCCTTTGGTATGTTCATGGCGATTTTGGATATACAAATCGTTGCCTCCTCTTTAGCTGAAGTTCAAGCTGGTCTTGCTGCAAGCTCTGAAGAGATTTCATGGGTTCAAACCTCCTATCTCATTGCTGAAGTCATCATGTTACCCCTTTCTGGGTTCTTAGGAAGATTGCTTTCAACACGCGTTTTCTTCACCATATCAGCGATCGGGTTTACGATTACTTCTGTTCTTTGTGCAACAGCAACATCTATTGGAGAGATGATTATCTATCGTGCATTGCAAGGTTTTATTGGTGGAGGAATTATTCCAAGCGTTTTTGTCGCCTCTTATGTTCTTTTTCCTCCTTCCAAACGCCCAATTGTTACCCCTATTGTTGGACTAGTCGCAACGTTAGCCCCCACTATTGGTCCAACGGTCGGCGGTTATCTCTGCCATCTCTTATCATGGCATTGGCTTTTTCTCATCAATGTGCCTTTTGGGATTATTATTTCAATTCTCGCGTGGAAATTGATTGATTTTGATAAAGCAAATCCATCTCTCATGGCTAAATTTGACTGGTTGGGACTCATTTCTATGGCTGTTTTTCTAGGAACTTTAGAGTATGTCCTAGAAGAAGGCGCACGTCATGATTGGCTAAATGATCGGCTGATTCGGGACTTATTCATTATCATGATCTTGTCTGCCGCCCTCTTCTTCTGGCGCGCATTTACCGCAAAAGAGCCTATTGTTGATCTTACGACCTTTTCTAATTTTAATTTTTCTGCTGCATCAATTTTTTCCTTTTCTTTGGGAATAGGCCTTTATGGGCTCACATATCTTTATCCTGTCTATTTGGGCCAAATTCGTCATTATGATGCGCTGATGATTGGAGAAACATTGTTTCTTTCAGGATTTGTCATGTTATTAACGGCACCTCTTGCCGGATATCTTTCCGCACGAATGGATGCACGTTTGATGATGGCGATAGGACTTTTAGGCTTTGCAATAGGAACTTGGATGGCGAGTTCTATCACAGACAACTGGGATTTTTGGCAACTCTTTTGGCCACAAGTTTTCCGTGGTGCTTCTGTAATGTTATGTATGGTTCCTGTTAATAACATTGCCTTAGGAACACTGCCGCCAGAACGCATGCAAAATGCTTCTGGACTTTTTAATCTCACACGGAATCTGGGTGGAGCTGTAGGGCTTGCCATTATCAGCACTCTCATGACAAAACGCACAGACTTCCATTACGAACGAATCGCCGAAACGCTGAACTACGCAAACAGACAAGCAACTGAAATGCTTTCAAAGTTTACTTTATTTTTCAAGACAGAAACCTTTGATTCGTATACGCTTGCTCTTTCTCAATTGTCTGGTATGGCACGCATACAAGCAATGATTATGGCTTTTAGTGATATTTTCTTTATTATAACCATTATCTTTGGTCTTTTGACATTTATGACCATTTTTCTCAAAAAGATACCGCCCCTCACTGATTCTCCACCAAATCACTAAACTTAATTAAAATTGAAGAATGCTTTTTATCTTTATCACTTTCTTCGATTTCTTTTCACTTTATCTCTTCTCAATAGACAATATGAATCAACACGTGATTCTAAATGATTCTTCTGATAAAAATTTTTTTTCAATGCATGCTATTTGAGCATTAAAAAATAACTTCTCACATGAAAAATTGTTTTAGAGGAGAATGATATAATCAACTAAGATCTTATCTAAAGTGCTCTACACCATAGAAATAAAGCAGCTCTTTTTATAAGATCTTTGATTTCTCACCATAGGGCAGAACAATCATTAAAAGAATATTTGCCCATGTCATGTGAAATCTCTCATCTTTCTGGCAATCTATTTTATGCTACTGTTCTTATAAAACGATCCTGTAAGATTCTGTGCACTTCACTCTTTTTAAATTTACGAGAAGGGATCACTATTCTCTTTTCCTACCCTCCATGGTCCCCTCTTCTTTAAAGTATTTCATAAAAGATTGATGATCTTTTTGATTTTTATTTAAGTCCCCATTTTCTTTACAATATGATGTATAGAATGACGATTTTTTGATTCTGCATGCGAAACTTGAAATGAGAATCCGGTATTCGACACTCTCATACCCATTGAGAAACATTATCTTTATAGTAAAAGAAGTAAGAATATGTTTTTTTAGAAGCTTTCAAACATGTAATTTTATTTTTTTATGCTCTTCTAAATAATCTCATCCCTACAATTTTGATTCTACCGTGGCATATCTTTCTGCCCGATCACTCAACTCGTGCTAAAATCGCATAAAATTTCTCAAAATATTGCTCTTTTTGAATAAAATTGATCAATGAATGACCACCTTCTATACCCTTAAAGCATGGGCGCTGTTAACGACAGCAGTCTCATCTTTAATATAAACGTCTACACACTTGTTTAACCTCTCAAAGACACGCATTCTTTTGTGTTGAATCTCCCCAAACACTTATAGAAATGCTTCCAATATCTTTTTACCGATAGGCAAGTAATCATTTCTGATATGAAAAATTTAAAGAAGCTCTCGTTGTCATAATACGTTGATTTACAAATATAATTTATCATTTTACATATTATAATGAGCAATCCGAATATCGCAATTTCCTCTTTGAAAACTATTTATGATGAATCACTCAAAACCATTCCCTTGGCCCCTCACAAGCAGGGAAATAAAAACTGTTTTAAAAAGAGTAAAACCGCCTCAATACAAGATTGACCAATGCTATGGAGAGCTGAAATTTTATGATGATACCAGAGCGAAAGCATCCCAAATCACTCAAGAATTCGGTTTCTTTCAATATGATGAAATAGGACACTATTTCAAAAAATGAGCTTTAAATATATTCCTACGACCTAACTGCAACGATCAAAAATAAGAAACCAGCTCCATAAAAAAGCCATATAACATAACTGCAAAACAACGCCCCAAAACTTTGTACAAATACTTTGGCACCAGCGAATGCACTTCTCTCAATTCTCGCACTGTTGAAAAACGAAATAAATACAATCTTCAAGCCACTTTATGATGCTGAAAACGTTTAGAAACTTCTCGTTCTCCACGAGCAACCAAAGTGCCATAACATCCAGAAAGATAGTGTGGTATCAGTTCCAAGGCTTGAAAACGATGTTTTTCATAAGGACCAGGCATTGCCAAATTTTCTGTTAAGCGATTTGAAAAACCAAAACGTTGATAAAATTCAAAATCTCCTACCAATAAAATAGCGCCATATCCTAATTTTTTGGCTGTTTCAATTGCATGACGGACTAAAATTGATCCTATTCCCATACCAGCACATTCAGCTGCAACAGCCAAAGGTCCCAAAAGCAAAGCATGTTGTGTTTCATTTTTTTCTTTAAAAAAAGAAACATGCCAAAGACGGACACTCCCCACAAGCTCACCAAGCGCATTTTTCACCACAAAAGAAAGCTCTTGAGCCGCTAACCGACCACGACGTAAAGCCTCTGATGATTTACGTTTACGTCCATGCCCCATCGTTGCATCAAGCAAAATTTCTCGATAAGGCTTGTCTGCTTCTTGCTCCAATGAAAGTGTAAAACATGCCCCATTTTTTGTTTGAAAATTAATCATGTTCATCTTAATGATCCACCCTCTTATAGCGCAATGATGAGCATAGCAAAAAATCTAAAAAAACTTACAGTTAAAAGCAAATCTCAGATCACATACGATCGTAAAGGTTCAAAACCATTAAAGGCGACAGATGCGTAAGTTGTTGTGTAAGCTCCCGTTCCATGGATCAATATCTTATCTCCAATCGTTAGAGATAAAGGAAGCGGATAAGGTGTTTTTTCATAGAGAACATCTGCCGAATCGCATGTTGGTCCAGCCAAAATACAAGGCTCCATAACCTTATCATCATGCGGGGTCTCAATAGGATAACGAATGGCTTCATCCATAGTTTCAGCAAGACCATTAAATTTCCCAATATCAAGATAAACCCATCGGACATTATCATTGTCAGCTTTTTTAGAGATCAGAACAACTTCTGTGCGAATAACACCAGCATTGCCAACCATTGCACGCCCTGGCTCAATAATCGTCTCAGGGATACGGTTACCAAAATGCTTTTTTAATGAATCAAAAACTGCCGTACCATAAACTTGTTCTGTAGGAACATCTTTCAAATAACGCGTTGGAAAACCACCCCCCATATTCACCAACTTCAATGAAATACCTTCTTGTTCCAAATTTTTAAAAACGGTAGCAGCATCCGATAAAGCACGATCCCACGCACTCAGATCAACCTGCTGAGAGCCAACATGAAAAGAAACACCATAGGCTTGCAAACCTAATTGGTGCGCGCGCTTTAGCACATCAACCGCCATAGCAGGAACACAACCAAATTTGCGTGACAATGGCCACTCTGCACCTTTTCCATCGGTAAGAACTCGGCAAAAAACACGCACTCCTGGAGCCGCCCGCGCAATTTTTTCCACTTCTTCAATACAATCAACCGCATAAAGTGAAACGCCCAATGCATAGGCTTGCGCGATATCACGCTCTTTTTTAATCGTATTCCCAAAAGAAATACGCTCTGGGGTTGCCCCTGCTTTTAAAGCCATTTCAATTTCTGCAACAGAAGCCGCATCAAAAGAAGATCCTAAAGAACTTAGCAAGCACAAGATTTCAGGGGCTGGATTCGCCTTTATTGCGTAAAAAATACGAGACTGTGGCAGAGCTTTCTCAAAATTTAAATAGTTGTCACGAACCACATCAAGGTCAACAATTAAGCATGGACCTTCAGAACGATGTGTTGCAAGAAAATCGCGAATACGTTGCGTTGCCATCTGCAATTCTCCTTGAGGGAAAGTTCCCCCACTCTATGCTTGGACAGCCAAAACTGCCAAAAGCCAAAGGACAAAAAACACACAACAACCATCCCCATTCTGATCACCAAAAACCAGAAATTAGCATTGCATGCAGCGAAAGAACAGCGCGAAGGCCGCGTCATTCTATTTTATCTGCCTTTTTGATTGGAGTTGAGAAAACCACTTCCGCACTGAAGGCAATGAGGTGTGCCTCTATAGTTATCCCAGCATTTGGACAGCTGGAAGACACCAGAAAGGCCCGCACCGTCGTTGCTTCAAGATGTCCTCATTCTTACAATTGGCTGTAAGAGTGACTGGAGCGGTTAGTTCCAGGTACCGTACCGGTTAATCTCACCATTTGAGAACCAGCGGACACCCACAGGCACGTGCGACTTTGGGCAAGGCATCCTATAAAACGAATCCTTTCTCATTTCAATCATTTTTTTAATTTTAAACATTTTTTAATTTTTAAAGAGAATATGATGCGAAAAAACAACACTCTCCTCCACCATACAAAGCCACCCATCCGCTTTCATGGGATACCCCCCTACACATCCGTACAACGGAAATCACAATCTTGCTTTAAAAGTACCTCTTTTTTCAGCTCTCCTATTCAGTTTTCCAACATCATCTATAGAAAACAACGCAAAATATAGTACTCTGCACATTAATTTATAATTTTGGCCTTAAACAGGAATCCCATCGTAAAATGCTTTTATTTCCCCCTTTCTTATAATGAATCAATCAAAATCATGTCTCTTGCATTTCACAAGTATAAAACAGTATAACGGTTGAAAAAAGAGTAGAATACCTCTTATAAATCCTTTCAAAAGCAAGGAATACTAACATTAGAATCTAAGGATATCCCGACTGAAGCTGCATCATCTTTAAAGATAATGATATCCTTGCCCCCAACAAAATACTATTATCTTGCTCATTGATATCCTAAAAATCCGTGTTTCCAACGTCCATTTCACCGCATCCTTAAGCAAGATACCATGCAAAATCCCCCGTATAATAGAGCTGGTATGGTATAACTCAACTGCACATGATCATCATTTATGCTTATGAAGTTACAAACCAACACCCCATTCTATCTGCCAACTCCCAATATTACAGAAACGCCCACATTGAGATGCACCATATTATATTAAATGTTTTTTTCCCACACATTGCCCCCTATGTAACATACAAGTGAATGGAATTCATGTGATTCGTCATCACAATCTGAAAGCAATAACGTTTAAGGTATTCAACTCTTTGATTCAAAGAAAAATAAATTATCTTTATAAATCAATGTGCTATATTTAAATTATTAAAACATAAGCTCCTATTAACATTCTATTTCTCTTAAACCTTACAGCTGCTTTTTCATCTTCTCTTAAGCGAGTCATTTATTCATTCACACGCTTTTCTCTTAAGCTACAGATCTCCTTCCCCGACGCTTTTAATGAACAGCTTTTCTATTTTAAAATGAAAAGTATTTGAAAACTCAATCCTATAAAATAAAGGAGAGCAAACGATCTATAATGATTATTTATAAATCAAATAATTTAACGTAAACAAAAAGACCGAATAACATCCGGTCTTATAAAATATTTTCCTACCAATATTAAAAACTCTTTTCTCTTCAATTTAAGAGAAAAACGCTAAAATTTAAAGCCCTAGACGACGATATCCTTACGTCCCTTGATGAGCATCAATTGCACGTAACTTCAACAATTGGAACTGCCTATGGCGCTCGCGAAAGCGCTCTCTATCAGCTTCACTACGTGTGTTATAACAAGCCTCACAAGAAACACCTTCCTCATAATGAGGCGATAATTTACTTTCAGCATTCAGAGGAGAACGACACGCACGACAAAGTTCGCGCCCACATTCTTCAAGACCATGTTGAACAGAAACACGTTCATCAAAAACAAAGCATTCTCCCCACCATAAACTTTCTTCTTTTGGAATTTTTTCTAAATATTTTAAAATTCCTCCTTTTAAATGGTACACTTGCTCATAACCAAGTTCACGAACATAAGCTGTTGATTTTTCACACCGAATACCGCCTGTACAAAACATAGCAATTTTCTTTTTTCCCTTTAAATCAGCTTCATGTTGACGCACCCATTCAGGAAATTCGCGAAATGTTTTAATCTGCGGATCAATCGCTCCTTGAAAGCTCCCAATGGCATATTCATAATCATTCCGTGTATCGATCAAAATTGTCTCTTCATCTTGAATAAGAGCATTCCAATCTTCAGGATCCACATAAGTACCAACAACTTTTAGCGGATCAACCCCTTCAACCCCCATTGTCACAATTTCTTTTTTCAACCGTACTTTCATGCGATGAAAAGGCATTTTTGATGCCCATGAATATTTAATCTCCGGTGTTTGAAACGCAGGCTCAGCCGTAATAAAATCGACCAACGCCTCAATCGCTTCACAAGAACCAGCAACAGTTCCATTAATTCCCTCTTGTGCTAAAAGCAGGGTCCCTTTGATATCCTTTGCTTGACATAAATCCTGCAAAGGCTTTTGTAATTGACGATAATGCTTCAAATCTGCAAAGCAATAAAGTGCAGCAACTTTAAAATTCTTTTCCATGTATTTTGCCATAACGCGCGTTTCATTCAATTTCAAGATCTATTCACGTACTCTTTAACATATTGTGCTTAATCAAACGATATAAACAATATCATTTCCAAAAAGAAAGAATATCATGTGTCAAAAAAGAGAAAAGCTTTTATTATATCTCCAAGGACAAACCGTTATACCTGTTTTGCTTATTGACAATATACAAAGTGCTGTACCCTTAGCACGCGCTCTTGTCAAAGGCGGATTAAAAACAATTGAGATCACCTTGCGAACACCAAATGCCCTAAAAGCAATTCAGACAATTACACAAGAAATCCCTGAAGCAATTGTTGGAGCCGGAACAATTCTCAACACAACACACTACGAACAAGCAGAACAAGCTGGAGCAAAGTTTATTGTAAGCCCTGGATTATCAAATGAATTAATCAATTGTGCAAAAAATAGTGAAATTCCCCTTCTTCCTGGTGCAATGACCCCAAGTGAACTCATGCAAGCATTAGACAAAGGCTATTCATATCTTAAATTTTTCCCAGCTGAAGCCGCTGGAAGCCTTTCCTTCATCCAAGCATTAGCATCTCCTTTCTCTGAAATCTTCTTTTGCCCTACGGGTGGTATAACACAAAAAAGTGCAACACAATGGCTCCAACTTCCTAACGTTTTTTGTGTTGGCGGTTCTTGGATAACACCCCAACAGCTCATCGCAATAAAGGATTGGGATGCGATTAGTGCATTAGCACATACTGCATCACAACTCTCCTCTCTCTCGAAAAAAGCGCGCTCTACAACATGAAGATGCGAGAGTATTATTGGCCCCTTCAACAAGACCAAAGCTTTCACACATCCTTGCGCAATCTTTTAACACCTGCCATGAAACCACAAATCATCACCCGATCTTCATCAGGATGAATTTTGGGCAGACCGGTTGTTGTTAAAAAACACCAGCCCCCACCATTACCCTATAAAAGCACGCTCTACAACATGAAGATGCGGGAGCATTATTGGCCCCTTCAACAAGACCAAAGCTTTCACACATCCTTGCGCAATCTTTTAACACCTGCCATGAAACCACAAATCATCACCCGATCTTCATCAGGATGAATTTTGGGCAGACCGGTTGTTGTTAAAAAACACCAGCCCCCACCATCACTCTACAAAAGCACGCTCTACAACATAAGTCGCGGGAGCATTATTGGCCCCTTCAACAAGACCAAAACCTTCACACATCCTTGCGCAATCTTTTAACATCGCCATCGAACCACAAATCATCACCCGATCTTCATCAGGATGAATTTTGGGAAGTCCCGTGGTTTCAAAAAAGCACCCATTCTCCATAACAGTGGTAATACGGCCCATATGCTCGGAAGGTTCACGAGTGGTCATAGGATAAAATTTCAATTGTTGTGCATATGCCCCAATGAGTGGATCTTGTTGCAAAGAGCAAACAATGTCTTTTGCATAAGTCAACTCATTCTTTTCACGCGTTGTTTGAATAAGAATAACTTCTGAAAATTTTTCATAAGTATCAGGATCACGAATAAGGCTTGCAAAAGGAGCAACCCCCGTACCCGTTGAAAGAAGATAAAGGCGTTTTCCAGGAATAAGAGCATCAAGAACCAGCGTTCCTGTAGGTTTTTTACGCATGAGAACTATATCACCAATTTTAATTTTTTGCAGATGCTCGGTTAATGGCCCTCCTGGAACTTTTATTGAAAAAAACTCAAGCTGTTCATCCCAAAAGGGACTTGCAATCGAATAAGCGCGATAAACCGGCTTTTCTGCATTTGGCAAACCGATCATAACAAATTCACCCGAACGAAAACGAAAACTTTCCGGACGATTCAAGCGGAATTTAAATAATCGATCCGTATAGTGACAAACCTCTTGGACGGTAAGAGCAAATACATTCTCAGGAATCGGAAAATTTGAAGCAACGCTGCTGCTATTTAACGGAACATTGGTAGCAGACGTATTCATACTCTTCCCCATATCTTTATTGAACGTTAAATTTCGAATCCTTGACGTGATATAGTACTTGCATAACCATCTGCCAACAATTTTCTTAAAACAAAAGTCTCAAGATTAACACTTTTATGTCAAAATTAATTGGATGAAGAAAATACAAATATAAATCATATTCAAAGAAAAAATTGAGAATTAAACAATCACTGCACTTTTTTCCACTTTATTCACACATAATGCATATATGCATCATAACGCTATAATACTCTTTCGCTGTACAAAATTTATGACCAAAAATTTAAATAAGAGAGATAAAATTTTGTTGACTGAACGATAACCGCCCCCCCAACAAAATTCCAACATTACATCCATTGTTTTCTGACCTTTTTATACAGCTCTTTCCATAAATAAATGAATCTAACGCGCTCTATAATCACTAAAATTGATTTCAATGAGAACCAACCAAAAGATAGAGAGCCAATATTGAATACCCAATCCATCTTGAAAACAAATAATATCCAAATCTAAGGCTTTTAATATATCAGCAATTAGTTTACACACTCTTTACCCATTTGACAAAAATAACTGTAAGTGCATAAGACGACGTCCAAAATTGCCTAGATGAGTGATTACCCTCCTCATCGTAGTAAAAAACTGTAAGTCATTGCTTGTAATTCATTGATTGAGGGTGAAAATTTATCATTTCATATTCTCTTAATATCAAGCCATGCTTGTTTTAAGAGAAACACTCCCACCTGCAACAAAAGCATAACATTGCACTCTTCAAAATGATACAATACAATAAATGATGCTTTATTTTTTTAATATGCCTCAACAAGAGAAAATAAGTAAAAAACAAAAGTCTATGTTTTATCAATTATTAAAAGACACTGTGTTGATAACAACACAAATAAAACTAAAATATCTTTTATATCCAGAGTACCATTTTACATAAAAAACGACTTTCATGGTGCATCATTCAGTATGGGAAACTTATGATTTTGATCATAGAAAACAGTATATTTCTCTATATCATAAGGAATCTCTATGAGATAAACCTCAAAAACTCCGTACTCATGAACAAAGATAAGATTTTAAAATGAACAAATCCGTTAATGATGAAATAAACACATCACTCTATACAGCTGTAGCAACCATTGATGTCAGTGCCATTGTTGCCAATTATATCACTTTAGCCAAACGTGTAGCGCCAACAGAATGTTCAGCAGTTGTCAAAGCAAATGCCTATGGTCTAGGCGCTCACAAAATTGCTCCTGCCCTTTATCAAGCTGGTTGTCGTACTTTTTTTGTCGCCCAAATTAGAGAAGCATTGCACTTAAAAAGCATTTTACCATCAAATGTCACGATTGCTCTTCTGAATGGGCTTCCACACTTAGCAGAAGAGTTTGTTGCACAGTCTGGTATTGTGCCTGTTCTGAACTCTTGGAATGCCATTGAAAATTGGCAAAAAATTTGTCAAAAAAAAGATAAAAAATTTCCCGCAATTGTTCAAATCGATACCCATATGAATCGATTGGGACTTGATCAAAAAGAATTACAAAAACTCATCAAACACCCTAAAATTTTCGAAAAAGCGGAAATAAAATATATTCTCAGTCACCTTTCTAACGGAGAAGATGATACCCACCCATCAAATTATGCCCAATTAACTTCTTTCAAAACTGCCCTTTCACAATTGCCGCCCTGCAGAGTTTCTTTTGCCAATTCTGGAGGTATTTTTTTAGGATCAGATTTTTATTTTGATCTTGTTCGTCCCGGTATTGCACTTTACGGAATCGCCCCCTCAGAAAAACACCCATCCCTTCTAAAACCTGTTTTAAAACTTGAAGCCCAAGTCCTTCAAAACCGTGTTGTTGGTGTAGGCACACCTGTTGGTTATGGAGAAAGCTTTATAACCAATAGACCAAGTACTCTTGCCACCATTTCTATTGGCTATGCAGATGGTTGGCTGCGTGCTCTTTCGAATAAAGGAACCGTTTATTTCAATGGGAACAAACTTCCCATGGTTGGACGCGTTTCTATGGATTCCATTATTGTAGATACAACCGATCTTGATCAAAAACCTCAAACCGGTGACTGGATCGAACTCATTGGACCCCATCAAACACTTGAAAAAGTATCTATAGATGCCAACACCCTTCCCAATGAAATTCTAACGTCTCTTGGATCACGCTATAAATACATTTACACATGAAAGACTCTTTAAAAAAATAAACTGATAAAAATCATTATCTTAGAAAATCAAAAAGCTTCACCGAAAGATTTTACAACAAACAATCGCATAAAATGGTCATGAGACACTGCACATTCACAAAGATCCCCAAATAGACAAGCTGATAGATTGTTTTATAAACATGGGCTTCACCAAAAACACACAAATTGAACCTCTTTCTCGCATAAATTAACGAAAAAGTATCCATTGCCAAGTTTTAAAAATGAAAGCCCAATTAAATCAAAATTTTCATTCTCTCCATATCAAACGAAAAAGCCAATCTCATAAGTTTCTCTTATTTCTAACCTTTTTCCCTCGTTCATCGTGAAGCAACAAATTTATTCTTTTGCATACCACAAGCTGGATTGCGTATAGATAAAAATGATTTAAGATAAGGAATAAGACCCTTATAAACCATCTCAAGTGCCAAAGGTTATACCATTAGGCGCTCTTGCGCAGTCTGTGATTTAAAGTGTGTGATATGCCGGATTACGCCTTCACAAGCGTAAAGATGGGATACCCAATAGATTTGTACGATATACCCTTCACAAGCCGCCATCGCAAAATAAGATTGGAAGCGAAAGGTCTCTTTAAAAAAAACACGTGAATCAATAACCCAAGTATATTCTGTTTGGAGCATTCTATTTTACATGAGGGTCGTGACCTCATTAAAGAACACAATAAACAAAAGCATGAGGCAATGTGGAAGCTCCATTATTAAAAAACATTGTTTTAGATGCTTTTGAAAGCCGTAACGCTGAATTAAAAAGAAATGACAAACTGGGGATTGATTTTCATCTTTACAGCTTTTACATTTTTCCAAAATGAGATTGTCTTCTAGTTTTAAAGATTACGCCAACAGAGATACGCAATCCCCTCGCCATCATCTGGCATACAAAAGCTGGAACTTGCTCCTAAAGCTCTTTTTTTCTTCAATCTCTGCCGCAAATATGCTGCTGTGTTAAGTTTGGATGTGGATTGATAGGCAACAGCTAAAGCATACCCACTCTCAGGAAAATAATGCCATAAAGTCAAGAATGACCTGCAATGAACTGGAAAGATGTACCGTTGTTTTACAAGAGGCTCTGTAAAAAGCAACCATGACACAATTTGACTTTGCGTTTACTTATTCTTACAGGGCTTCGTACATATTTTTGCGTCATATTCATAAAGAGCAGATTAAAGAGAAATATTGAGACAATTCTTGGCTCGAAATCTTAGCTCGAAAATATGAAAGACTGACGAGATGCGACAACAGAATTTCGCCTGCCTTTATTATCAGAAGCACTAAAATTGTTTTTATTTTTTCTGCAATAGGTCGTAATCACCTTGGCAAGAGTAGGATGATGTTACACCCCATGCAATAAACTGGCCCCTGTCCCCATAAGTTTCGCTTTCGTTTATGTGGATTGGCTGACTAGAAACAACCGATGCGCCTAATCACTAAAACTAAATCATACGATAGAAGACAAAGGAGAGCATACCTATCGCCTATAAGCCACAGCTTTTTTGTCAACTTTTTCGATTTCGTTCATGTTATAAAAACAAGGGGAAATTCTAGAAAACAGATAAATAGCGCTAGAGTAACATGATCAATAAGTACAAAGCCCACACCTTTTGTGTGGGCTTTTTTTACGCAAATAAACAAATTGAATATATATTTTTATTTAATAGCTATTCCCCAATGGTGGACACGAACAAATAAGCATTCTGTCTCCTGCAACATTATCAATACGCGATACAGGAGGCCAATATTTATTGGCTGGATCAAGGGAGCTATTGGGAAAAGCAGCTTCTTGTCGCGAATAGGGTCGCTTCCAAGCATCATCTAAAGTATCTGCTACTGTATGAGGGGCATTCACCAATGGATTATTGTCTTTTGGCCAAACCCCGTTCCCAACCTTTTTGGCTTCTTCAGCAATAGAGAGTAATGCATCACAAAGTCGATCAATCTCTGCTTTTGGTTCTGATTCCGTTGGCTCAATCATCAAAGTTCCCGGAACAGGAAACGACATCGTGGGCGCATGAAATCCATAATCAATGAGACGTTTTGCAATATCATCAACACTGACCCCATACTGATCTTTCAACACACGTGTATCCACAATACATTCGTGAGCAACACGTCCATGTTTGCCTCGATAAAGAATGGAATAAGCAGATGAAAGACGTGCAGCAATATAATTAGCATTTAAAATGGCTATTTGTGTTGCATACTTTAAGCCATCAGCGCCCATCATTCGAATATACATCCACGTAATTGCGAGAATAGAGGCACTTCCATAAGGAGCCGCCGAAACCGCATGGGTTGTGCCATCTTGTTCATGCCCTGGTAAAAAGGACATAAGATGCGCTGCAACCCCTATTGGCCCCATACCAGGCCCCCCCCCTCCATGAGGAATAGCAAATGTTTTATGCAGATTCATATGACAAACATCAGCACCAATATCGGCCGGACGCGCAAGCCCCACAAGCGCATTGAGATTAGCACCATCAAAATAAACTTGTCCGCCATTTTCATGAATAATAGAACAAATCTCCTTAATGCTTTCCTCATAAACACCATGGGTTGAAGGATAAGTAATCATGAGAGCAGCCAATTTATCCTTATGCAATTGCGCTTTCATTTTGAGATCATCCACATCAACATCGCCATCGCTTAAACATTTTACGACAATGACTTCCATTCCTGCCATATGCGCCGAAGCTGGATTGGTACCGTGTGCAGACGCTGGAATAAGACAAACTGTCCTTTGATGTTCTCCCCGTGAGTGGTAATAGCGTCGGATAGCCAAAAGCCCCGCATATTCACCTTGAGCACCAGAATTTGGTTGAAAAGAGACTTGCGCAAATCCTGTAATTTCACACAACCACGCATTTAATTGATTGATCATCTCCAAATAACCCGCCGCATCCTCTTGTGAAACAAACGGGTGTATATTGGCCATGCTTGCCCAACTCACAGGCATCAATTCAGCCGCCGCATTAAGCTTCATTGTACAAGAACCAAGAGGGATCATCGCCCGATCCAGCGCCAAATCTTTATCCGCCAAACGACGCAAAAAACGCATCATATCTGTCTCTGAATGAACCGCATGAAAAAAAGGCTGAGAAAGAAAAGCAGCATCCCGTTCTTTGCCAAACAGTCGTGGAGAAACTTGATCAACAAGTTGTGCCCCCAAAAGCTTTGCTAAAGCACAAGCATCTTCTTCTGTCGACAATTCATCAAAATTGATTGCAATGGTGTCATCATCAAAAACACGAACAAGGCGTCCATCTATCTTGGCTTGACGCGCAATCTCTCGCGCTTTTCCCTTCACAACCACGCTGATACAATCAAAAAAAGACTCTGCTTCACAAGAAACACCTGCAGCCTCTAAACCAGCAACAAAACGACATGTTAAATGATGAATTCGCTGTGCAATTTCTTGTAAACCTTTTGGCCCATGCCAAACAGCATAAGCGGTTGCCATATTAGCCAACAAAGCCTGAGCTGTACAAATATTTGACGTCGCTTTATCACGCCGAATATGTTGTTCACGTGTTTGCAAAGCTAAACGAAAACCCACACGCCCTCTCGTATCCACGGATTGACCAACAATACGCCCTGGAATAAGACGCGTGAGTGCATCACTAACCGCAAGGTAACCAGCATGCGGACCACCAAACCCCATTGGGACGCCATAACGCTGCATAGAACCAACAACAATATCTGCCCCCCATTTTGCTGGTGCTTCCATAAGAGTAAGCGCTAAAGGATCAGCTACAACGATAACCAGCGCTCCGTTTGTCTTTGCTTCTTTTATGATCTCACTGTAATCATGAAAAGAACCTTTTGTATCGGGCCAAGAGAGAACAATTGCCGCTGTATCAGAACAAATTTCCCTCTCACGGCTAATTCGAATACCTTGTGTTTCAGCACGCGTTTGCACAACACTCAAAGTCTGAGGGTGCAAAAGACTCTGAAGAGAAATTTTTGTTTTTTTCTCACGGAAAAAACGAAAAGCAAGAGCATTGGCTTCCGCTAAAGCGGTTGCTTCATCAAGAAGGGAAGCAGCAGCAACAGGCAAACCTGTCAATTCACTAATCAAAGTCTGAAAATAAAACAGAAGCTCTAAACGACCTTGACTAATTTCTGCTTGATAAGGCGTATAAGCGGTATACCAAGCTGGATTTTCAAACAGATTTCGTAAAATAACCGGAGGCATATAAGTTCCATGATATCCTTGCCCAATAAAACTTTTATGCACACAATTACGCTCCATCATTTTGGAGAGTTCTTCTAAGGCTTGGTTCTCACTTGCAGCCTTGGGAAGGTTTAGTGAACGTCCCAAATGAATAGAGCTTGGAACCGCTTGAGAAATGAGAGTGTCAACACAATCAAGCTCTAAAACATCAAGCATTTTTTGTGTTTCATCAGGACGAGGCCCAATATGTCGAGAAGAAAAAGAACGCTCGATCATCACACTCATCCAATCAAAGCTTTATAAGCATCTTCATCCAACAACTCTTCCAGTTGTGTTTCATCCTGCAATGTCATTTTCCATAACCAGCCTTCTGTTTCGGCTTTTTGGTTTACCAGTTCAGGATTATCAGTGAGTGCCTCATTGATTTCGACCACTTCACCATCAAGAGGAGAATAAACATCTGAAGCTGCTTTAACGGATTCCACAACAGCCGCCGCCTCCCCTTTGGAAAGTTTTGTACCACTTTGTGGTAAATCAACAAAAACCAAATCCCCTAATTGCTCTTGCGCATAATGTGTAACCCCAACAGTCACCACTTGCCCTTCAACGCTAAGCCATTCGTGGTCTTGTGTAAAATAAGTTTTAGACATAAAAAATCATCCTTTAAAATAACGTTGTTCAACAAAGGGAAGTGAATGAACTGAGAGTGCAATTTTTTTGCCTCGCAGTTCTGTAAAGACTTCTGTTCCTTCAACTTTACAAGCAACAGGGACGTACCCCATCGCAACAGGACCATCAAAAGAAGGACCAAAACCGCCCGATGTTACCACACCAATCTCCTTGCCCTGATCATCGAGAAGCACCGCACCGGCACGAATAGGTTGGCGCGTTTGCGGTTTTAATCCAACACGACAACGCGCAGGTCCTTTTTGCAGGGCTTCAAGAAAAGCCTTTGCACCGTAAAACTGTGCTTTTTCTCGAACACTTTTAGGAACAGCCCATGTTAGAGCCGCATCAATAGGCGTCGTATCAGGGGTAATATCATTTCCATGCAAACACAATCCTGCTTCCAACCGTAAGCTATCGCGTGCGGCAAGTCCAATCCACTCAACACGAGAATCACTCAGCAATTTTTCAGCCAACATATGCGCATGCCCTATAGGCAAAGCAATTTCAAAACCATCTTCTCCCGTATACCCAGAACGCGTTATAAACCAATCTTGTTGTGGTTCGAATCCCTGCATAAAGAACAATTCATTTCCTGGTAAATCCGCATCAGCAAGAACAGCAGCCGCTTCAGGACCTTGAAGAGCAAGCAATACCCTTTCAAGAGCAATCACTTGACATTCAAAATCAACAGCACGCTTTTCCAATTCTACAAAATCAGCCTGTGCATTACCGGCATTGGCGACCAACATAAAACGGCCCTCTTCCAAACGGGTAATGATAAGATCATCAAGAATACCAGCCTGCTCATTAAGCAAGTAATTATACCGTGAGTGCCCAATTTTTAAAGCTGCTGCATCAATGGGAAAAGCATAGGATAAAAATTCCACGGCTTGTGCCCCTTCAACAGCAATCAATTTCATATGAGAAATATCAAAAAGTCCCGCTTGTGCACGCGTATGAAGATGCTCTTTCAAAACGCCAAGAGGATAAGTTAAAGGCATGTTCCACCCCGCAAAAGCACCAAATTTTGCTCCTGCTTTTTCATGCAAATCGTATAAAGGAAGTGTTTTTAAAAAAGATGTTTCTTGTGCTGTGCCCATAATAACTCCAAAGCTGCGCTAACGCCCACAGAATATGGCCGTCTCTGCACCCCTCTGTCATCAACCTGAGAGACTCGCGAAAAGACCTTTCGCTTACACCTTCGGCGCGGGCTCTCCCGACTTTCCAGATCTGCCTTCTTCCTTTTACGGTCCCTAAAGCCTGAGAGATTATGGGCTATTTCCCCTTCGGCGGCAATGCGAAAATTCGCAATCTGCACTCTCCCGCAAAAGAATGAAAGAAACGATAACGCTCTTTCCAGCATATTTGAACCTATAACCTATCTTTATCACACTGTCATTAGTAAAGTGATGAAAATGTTCTCATTTTAAAACTTGCATAAGCTGCTTCAAAAGATTTATAATAGCTTCCTTTTGAAGCTTACGGAAATTGTAAGGTACACATTTTAAAAAATTTAAGACAAAAATCAAAAGCTATAGACAAAAATGCCCCTTGAAAATCATGCAAAACGTCACACACTAAAAAGATCGCAAAGCAATATTCTTTTTTGTGCAATTCAACCTTAACGATAGGGATTTATATTCTTTTAAGAATAAGGACTTCAGGTATTTTATAGGTATGATTTAATGCACAAGAAGTGGATTTTCTGCTTTCTCAATAGTATCATAAAATGCAATGATTGACAGACTAAAATTACCGAATAAAGGTCACAACATACTCATGAAAGCTGGTAATATTTCTTACAATTGCGAAAATGATCTTCCAAAGCAAATTGCCCTTTTTCCTTTAGAAGGTGCACTCTTACTACCCGGTGGTTTTTTATCACTCAACATTTTTGAACCAGAATCACTTGAAATGATTGAAAACGTAATGGTAACTGATCGTCTATTGGGCATTATTCAACCCCTTTCATCGGAAACAGGCCGCTTTTCTAAACAACTTTATAAAACAGGCTGTATAGGACGCATTACAAACTACAGTGAAACAGGCAATGGACAACTGTTCATTATATTACAAGGTGTTTGCCGTTTCACCTTAGAACAAGAATTGACAACAAATACAAAGTCCTATCGAACGGCTCTCATCCAATCAAACATAAAAGATTTACAAGAATTTGATATTGAAGAAAGCATTAACCGAGAAAACTTACTCGACGTTGTTGAGAAATATCTGACCATACATGAAATGGAATATAATTGGAGCAGTATTATAGAAGCCCCCACACCTATATTGGTTAATGCTTTTTCAGCTCTTATCCCCTTTACACCAGCAGAAAAACAAGCTCTCCTTGAAGCACCAGATATCGAAAGCCGTGCCCAAACTCTTCTTGCATTAACAGAACGCTCACTCATGAAACAAACAGGCACAGATTACCGCTTAAACTAATGAACGGTCCCAACATGAAAAAAATGACCACAGATCCCAAAATGCTCGAATTGCTCGTCTGCCCAATAACGAAAGGCACACTCTCTTACAACCGAGAAACACAAGAGCTCATTTCTCTCAAAGCCAAACTTGCCTATCCTATTCGTGATGGCGTTCCTATTATGCTTGCTTCAGAAGCGCGCCCTTTGCAAAACGATGAAAAAATAACGCATAAGAAATAAGAAATCTTTATTCATTTTTTCTGGAACAAGCTATTAGCAATCACTGCTCTATGAAAAACTTTCTTTTGCTCATACCATCTTTTTAAAAACTGACCCATGACACGCCAGCATTCTCTTTACCAACACCCAATATTATCGTTACTCTAAAAAGTCTTTTTGCTTTTGCAAGCCGAAAACAAGCTTCCGTTTCTATACAAAAGAGATGGATAATGGATAAAAGTCATAGAGTTACAATTTAAAATATCCCCCATAATGATCACCAAGAAATTGTCCAAAATCCCATCAAAATAAAAAGAGGCATTGCAACAGTTGCATGTAAATTTTGCAAAAAGCAACCAAAACAACTTCTATAGCTCTGGTTGACGATTAAAAGCAATTGCCTTATGAATAAAGCTTGTGTTTTTGGTCATATACGCGACGATCAATAGGGCTTGGAAGCCCTAAAACTGAGTATAAAATGAACCCGCTTTGCGGACAAATTCTGAGTTCCGGGAATTCTTGTTATGTCCAAGTGCTCTCAGCACTAAAAGCAAGAGGCTGTTTTGAGTCAGCACTTCCAGATCCCGGAAACGCTTATTCCATAAAAATATAATAAATTCAGTGTGTTATATGAAATTATTTTATATGAATCCACTTAGGAATCCACACTTTTATGCATGATTCATTTGACCATTTTTTAGATAAGATTGCCATGTATGAATAAACCATAAAAAGCAAATCATGATGCAAATATTATAACGCATGTGTGTATTCAAATGAAATGAAAAGCCGATATCATTTATAACAGTTCATAAATTTTATGATACGTTTTTATCACTTAAAAATCGCATTGTTTAAAATTTAGTTGTTTGGAATTTTCAAGAACATACGTTTAAAGATCACAGCTTGTTTTAATGATTGGTTTGTTTAATCGTATAAAGACAAAATATTATTGTTTCCCAAAATTGGGAAGCAAAAAATCTATATTTATTATAGCAATATCTTATCATCTATTAGAGGATAATCGTTTGAAATTGTCATAAGCTTATAGGTTTAATTTATAAAGATTGCATAAAAGGATTTAAAGACAAGATCGCTTTTAAAACACGGTATTTTTTTACCGGAGTAAGGAAATAAACAGATATGAAATTCAAAAAGTTATATCTTATGAAATCAAAAGCCTTTTAATGACATAATGCAAGAAAGAAAAAAACGTTTTAAAAGTTATCGTTTAAAAATACGAAGCCAAATAGGGTCAATCCAAATTTGGATTGAGAGATTTTAGTCACCCCAAATTTGGGGGTACTTATTGAGACACGATAGGTAAGAAAAATTCAAAACCATTGTAACATCATAAGGCATGGAATTTTACTCAATTTTGGAGTCAAAAGCGATATTGTTTAAAGAATGCCTCTATTTAAAGGATAATGCCCCAAAATTGGGGTGGTTGATTTTGCCAGCCCAAAAATGGACCGGCTAATTTATAAAGAAGTTACGTTTGAGTGCAAAGAGAAAAGGCATTTATGAGAAGCTTTCTAAATGCACGTTTAAACGTTTGAAACTGATGCTTTATAAGCTTATTATTCTTTTATTTGCTTAAGAACATTTTCTCTTTTGAGTAAACCTAGGCTATAGCTTTCACAGCAGAAGCAAAATCTTGAAAACCTTACATTTTATAAAAGCGTTTGTTTATTTGTCTTATGAGAGATTGTTTTAAAAATCAACGCGCGTAAATGTAAAAATGGGTTTTGTTATAGATATTCACTTAATACACATTTGCTTTTGATTGGATTGATAAAGTTACCAAGCGTTTGGATTTGTTTGATTTTAGAATGTCAGTTCTTTCAATTCACTCAAGCTCAATTTTGAGCTTAATATTTTGAAACGTTTTTAAAAGAAGCGTCATGATCATGTGCTTTGTTTTAAATGAATCTCTTTAAAAAAAAGGGGTTATTCTTAATACGTTTGAAGCCATATGAGAGTTTATAGGTTCTAAATTCACTCTCTTATTCAAATGAGTGATTAAAGATCATACGCATCGTTTACGTTTCTTTTGATAAGTTTTCATATCTCTCATAGAGCGCTTGCAATATGATACGTTTTGTATATATGCATTCATTACTCCATGTAGGTGATTAATTTTAATCATTAGAATCGACATTTGAAAGCCGCGTCATATCAATTGGCACGGCTTTCTTTTATTTTACTCTCTCTTTTATGATATGTTTATTAGCAATGCATTTTATATGCGTTTATAGCCATTAAAGAATGCACGCCTCCCCCATGCTTGTCATTTATTTGTCTGTATCCGTAATTTTGATAATATTATCATTTTCATAAACTTCACATTTTTTAGGAACGACACTTACTTTACTTTGACTGTTTAATTTTGCATTGCCATAGGCTTTACCCCAGACCTTGGCATGATAGGAAACCTTGGCATTGCCATAAACAGAGCCATAAACCTCAGCATAGCCACTTACAATAACATTGCCATAAACCTTGCCATAAATTTTAGCATGACCTTTGACAATAGCATGGTTATAAATCTTGGCATGGCTGTAAACACAGACAGAGCCAGAAACCTGAGCATGCCCATAAACCCTTGCATAATTATAAACCCAAGCATTATAAGAAATATGCGCATTATCATAAACATGGGCTTCTGTATAAATACGAGCGCTTCCACTCACATGGGCATTGCCATAAACATAGCCAGATATACGTGCATTACTATAGACACAAGCATTGTCATAAACTTTAGCATATTGAGAGATAAAAGCCTTTCCATAGACCTCCGCATTGCCATAGACATGACCACAGACCTGAGAAAAATGGCGTATTTTTGCATTTTCATAAATACGGGCATAGCCATAAACCCATGCATTATCATACACCCAGCAATTGCCATCATGAGAGAGGTTGCTTTCCTTTTCAATAAAGCCGCCTAGATCGCCAGCTTTGATATCATCAAAATCTTTTAAAGCACGAATGCGATAAAGAGTTGTAATCTGTTTAGTAATCCTATCTTTAATTTGTTTAATTTCACTAGTTAATTCATATTTTTTGCACATAAAGATACCCTCACAATCTAATGTGATAAACGTTTGATAAAATTTGGAATGGGAAATTTGAAAGAGGGGCGCCCCCCGCACCGCCCGCGTCTTATTTACGCAGCGTCTTTTATGGTGTGATCACAAATTTTGATATGACCATTCAATTTTTTGGTATCTATATATGAATTACCAAAAACACTCACTTTATCGCAAATGTATGTATAGCCTGTAATTTTTGCATTTTCATAAATAGAAGCATCATCACAAACCACAGCAAAAAACCAAACTTGAGCATTGTCATAAATTCTTGCATTGCCATAAGCTTGTGCATATCCAGTTAATAAAGCATTATCATAGATTTTAGCATGACCTTTTATAACAGCCCTGTCAGATACTTCAGCATGATTCAAAACGCAGGCATGATCGTAAACATAAGTTCTTCCAAAAACCAAGGCATGATCAGCAACCCTTGCATTGTCATAAATTCTTGCACAATCAAAAACTTTAGCATTGCCTTCAATTTTTGCATTATCGAAAACATAAGCTTCATTTAAGACTTTAGCATTATCAGAAACATGGGCATTATTATAAACACAAGCCTTATCATAGACCCAGCAATTACCATCATGAGAGAGGTTGCTTTCCTTTTCAATAAAGCCCCCCAAAGTACCTTCTTTAACATCAGCAAAGTCTTTTAATGCTTTAATGCGATAAAGAGTTGTAATCTCTTTAGTAAAGATATTTTTAATTTGTTTAATTTCATTGGTTAATTCATATTTTTTAGACATAAGAAGACCCTCACAATCTAATGTGATAAATGTTTGATAAAATTTGGAATGGAAAATTTGAAAGAGAGGCGCCCCCGCCGCGCCTAGTATTAATTACATTGCCTCGTCATAATATTCATGACGATAGTAATCATCATCACTACCAAATCTTGGAATTGCCTCATCATGAATTTGATCATCTTCTGTTAAAGAGGCGGCGCTATGAATACAAGAATCGCCAGATACATAAGAACCACAAACCACGGCATCATCAACGACATAAGAATGATCACAGATATAAGCACCATCGCTTATTTTTGCATTGCCACCGACATGAGCATCATCACAAATAACAGACATATCAGAAATATGAGCATGACCACTTACACGGGCGTTATCATAAATTTTAACATTGCCTTCAATTATAACAGCATTTTCAACATGGGCATTGCCATAAACCTCACAATAATCATTTATTGCCATGCCTTGAAAAATAGCATTTCCATAAATTTGAGCATCGCCATAAACATCAACAAAAAAGCCTTTGACTTTAGCATTGTCATAAACCCTTGCGTTTTGAAAGACGCGTGCTTTATCGTAAACCCAGCAATTACCATCATGAGAGAGGTTATCTTCATTTTCAATATACCCCCCTAAATCACCTTTTTTGACATCATCAAAATCTCTTAAGGCTCTAATTCGCTTTAAGAAATGACCATCGATATATTCACAATCATCAATAAATTCATATTTTTTTGCAGGCTCTTGTTGATTAACGGGGGTGTTGTTTGAGATATTTGTCATAGTTAAACCTGTATGTTTTAAAAAGTTTTGAATTGACAGCCTATAAGGGCGCCGGGCGTTCAAAACACGGCATACAGTCCGTTGCTATGCTTTTCCCATAAGGGTATTGTATGGCATAAGCACACCCGACATAAATACATACACTTATAATATAAAGCGTTGTAATAATCGAATTTTGTAGAGGAAGTAAACAATTTTGGTTGTTTATCCACTGTATGTTTAGTGTTTTGAATCACTTGAATATTTGTATAACAAAATACGTATTTATTGTCAAATATTATTTTATCTTTTTTGATATTTTTTTGTATTTTTTAAATACGTTGCGTGTTGATAATATCATATGCTTATTAATTTCTTCTTTTATATTTATGTGCTTTTAACGCTATATTATTTGCTTTCTTAAACGATTGCGTTATTTTCTGAATCTATACATTTATAATATTTAGAAACGCTCTCATCATGCGTATTTTTATCTTTATAACTTATCTGTTTTTTGCTAAATGGTTTTTAAAGATTTCTGTTAATTTCTTTTAATAACACATTTGCAACTTAACAGCTTTTTATAGGAACTGTTTTTATAACCAATGCCTTCATTTGCATGTGATTATGAAAGCCTGCTTTTTTCACGCGTGCTTTATAGCTGTTATTTGCTTTATAGCCATGGCATCATTTTTTATTTTCATAAGAGAAACGATAAATAGGATAATTGTGATTTATAAACCGTTATGAAAATATCTAAAGAGAGAATAATAATTATAGAGATGAGCAAAATAGCTTTTAATAGACCGTGTCAGTCTTGTCAGTTCTTTTAAAGCCTATATTATTTTTTTTAAATGAGTAAAAATTAAAAACATTATATTTCAATATCTTAATACTTTTAAGACATAATTCATATCAATAGTACAATCTTTAAAGATAACCAATGATGTGAATTGATTAAAACTTGTCAGTTATGTGTCAGTAAATTGAACTGACAAAATGATGATTTTAGTGAGTGATTAAAACGTGCTTTATGAAAAGCGTATGAAAGTAAAAACTGATTACGTTATTAAAATCCCTTGTATGAATTTTATCAGTTTATTTAAATAGATAACCTTATGATTTTAGTGAGTGATTAAACCACGTCTTAAAAAAAACATGTGATCCTTTAAAGCCTTTCAAAAGAAACGGTTTATAATCATAAAAATGCTATCAAGACGTATTTATAGATTTAAAGATTGGTACTTAAAAAAATAATAAGAGTAAAAAGTTATTTTAAAACATATTAAGTGAATTTTCAAAAGACAGTTTATAATGATAAGAAATCCTATTAAGACTATTATGGTTATGAGTTTAGGGGGGTATGGGGGTTTTGGGGGGTCTTTTTACCCCCCCCTTTATATATATTTTTTAGTCAAAAATAAAAGTTATTATATTTCAATAAATTAACCTTTCAAATAAACAACCTATATTAAACACAACACATAAATACAATTTTTAATATATATCTAAGAGGGTTTTGTCGGTGTTTTGGGGGGTTTAAAAACAGACAAAACCTATAAGTAATATAAGAAAATGAATATACATAACTCTTTTTAAACAAAGCGTCTGATAACAATAAAGCTATCATTTGAGATTGCGATATAATCTTTTAAAGGCAATCCAAAAGAAGCGTATTCACTTTAAGAGTGGATTTCTTAAAAGTCTTAAAGCAATCCAAATAAAAGTATCTAAAAGTGCAAATGATTTCTTTTTAGAATAATGCATGATAAATTATCTCTTTTAAGATTATAGGTAATCAATTCACAAGATGATACGTTTACAAAATTTACAAAAGTCCATTAAAGGATTTCTGATAACGTAATTCTTTCCTATCTTAGTTATCTCATAACAGATGATAAAATAAACTTTTATTTAAACTAATACATAAGCGGCTTTAATAAGATTAGCATGCCCATTATGTGAGCATGCTTTATAAGTCTATTCAGTTTCTCTAATTTCTAATTTTGGTAGGTTTTTAACAATTTTCATTGTCTCTAAACTTACAGTAATAACCCTTTGAAATAACTCTAATGGATAAGCAGGATTGCCAACGGTTTCAACAGCATAACGATTGGCATCATTAACAATGCCACTCTTTTTATCAGTCTTTACACATTGACGCCCCATAACCCATTCAAGAGCGGGTTTACCATTAACGATATACTTATAAGCGTCAAGAGGGATATCTGTCATTGTGATATTGCTGTTATAAATGACAGTTGATTTATCTTTCTCTTTACCTGCTTTTGCGAATTTCATTTCAGTCACGTAATAAAACTTTCCTGGATTAGAGATCTCTATCTGTTTTGGATTACCCTTTTTAAAGGTCACTGGATAGGGCTCTATAGTTTCATAATTCACGTGTAAATGCCCCAGTTCACGCCCTGCTGTCACAAACTTCCAAAAGTCTTCAGCAGTTTTTACACAAGGAATGCGAGGCAACTCTTTACATAAATTATGAGCATAACGGGTACGGTAATCTTCTGAATGAAGTAGACCGTAAACATAATAAAATAGATCATCTTTCGTAATAGTTTCATTCGGATAAGCTGCTTTAAAATGTTCTAATCCCGCATCTGTAATGGCATCACGGCGTTGTAAAGCAGAGGTTTTGTTTTCTTCTGTAGAGTTTGTAAATAAATGTGATTGTTTTTCACTTTTACTTTTTGAAACCGGAGTGTCTTCATAAATATATCTTGGAAAGCATTGACTATTATCAATTACACATACGTCAGGCAAATTTTTAGTCATAAGAACAGAAAAGCCACTTCGTGCTCCCATAGAAGAAACTTGTATTGCTTTATTCTTTACTGCTTGCACTATAGGGAATATACGCGGCATTCTGTAAACACCGTCGTTGAGATCCCGATTATAATAAAGCCACTGCTTAGTAAAAGGACGATAAAGGCTTTGAGTAAGGCAATCACCTTCAAAGTTAAAAGTCTTGCCTTTGTCCAAGTCTCGTTTGAGATTATGACTCCAACTAATTTTGCTTTCATCCGAATTGACAAAATTATTTACAGCATTTTTACGTATCTTGCGATCAATATGTCCATAAGCATTATTAAAACGTTCCACTTCGCTGTTATAGAATGTGATCATATTACTCATGTTGGTAGCTAAAGCTTTATAGCTTGAGTCATAAACCCAAAAATCACGACTCGTCATAATACCACGAGAAAACGTTTCAAAGAGTTTTTTCCCATTAGGTTTCTTATCACCTATAGCTAGGAATGTTTCGAAACTGTCATCACGTTGACCAAGCCAATCGCCATGCTTGTCTGGTGTAATTATTTTCCAACCTTGTTTACTCCGTGTAATGCCATCAATGCTTCCAAAATCCTTAATTGTCTTAAGCTTTTTTTCTCTTGTGTGATTATTTCCAATATCATGATAGTAAATTTTACAAGGTCCAAAAGCATTGGGATTTTTGATAAATAAGGTTACGGCAATACCAGTCATACTCCCATTGCCAAAAATATTCTCACCTTCATGAGCATTTCCATTGCTTAACATATTTTTACGAAGATCACCTCGTAAATTAAGTACATAAATACTCGTAAATTCTTTGGCTAAAGATTTTCGTAAACTATCCATTGTTGGCTTTTCTATATAGCTTGAACCAGAAACAAAGCCGATTATCCCAGCATTATTAATACGGTCGCTTGCCCAGCGAATGGCACGGATATAACTATCATAAAGCGCTCGTATATTCGTTACTTTAGATTGAGCAGCATAAGTTTCACGAATGCGGTCATCTAATATCGGATAAGGTGTATTCTTTGCATTATCGTTTTCATTCTTTTGTCCTACTGAATAAGGGGGGTTACCAAAGATAACTTTAATATTTAGATTTTTCTGAAGTTCCAAATATTCACTGTTTTCTTTGAATAATTCCTGTAGCAGGTTCTTTTCTTCAAGCATCCGAAACGTATCGGTTAAACCAATATGCTTAAAGGGAATATAATTCCCTTTCATAAGACTATGATAAGTCGATTCAATGTTAATGGCTGCTATGTAATAGGCAAGTAAAACAATCTCATTGGCATGGATATCATGACGGAATTTATATTCCATATCCTCTGGTTTGATGAGAT
>NZ_JAQITG010000017.1:0-30832 GCF_028618615.1 Bartonella sp. AU15XJBT | reverse complement strand
CTCATATTTTCTGAAAAAATTACTCTATATATTTAGCATATTGATATGAAGTAAGAGAAAAAATAAATATATTTCTTATAATACTGTATTAAATATCAAACTTATAGATAAAAAAATAATAATATTAATAGTTATTTTATAATATCAATTTTAATAAAAAATAAATAATAAAAAACAGTTTTATTTAATCAATAAATTTTCATTTTTTTGTTAAGTATAATATTAAAAATAAAATAAGCTTGGGAACCTGTTAGCAATACAACGGTTAATGAAGTGTTGTTTCAACAGAGAGTGACAAGATGAAACTAAATAACATTTTAAAATTAAGCATTTTTTTTATGATAATTGTATGTGTTTCATTGATCGTCACGACTTCAATCAGTGAAGTTTTTCATCTTCCTTATTGTCAAACCTTTACCTATAGCTCTACTCAAAATGTCACTAAAATAGGTCAAAATTCATTTACTGCTTCACAAGTTAAAAATTGTCTTATGCAAAATGGTTTTGAGAACATTAAACGATTGCGTTTAGATGACAAAGGAATCTGGCGTGCTTTAGTAAAATTTAAAAAGTCCCATTTTTTTGTATCCGTTGACTATTCAGGAACAGTTAGCATTCAAAATGAAAGAAAAAAATATGATTAATTTTAAAACTTACAGCAATGTTTCTATTGATCATTGTAAGAAAAAAATTTTCAAAAAGTGCTGTCATTCTATTAAAGAATTTGCTTTCATTGGCGGTTTAAATGGTAGCATATCAGGAGTAATCGCAGCAACTCTTGCTACTTATGGTCATATTGCTCTTCCAGGATTTGGTCCATTTATCGCAATGGGTATAGGAGTAGCACTTTCTGCCGGAATGATCATAGGAGCGCTGATAGGATCAGGAATGGGGGGAAGTGTCGGTATATGCTGTATTTTATGGGAAATTTATATGAATCATAATAGTTCTTTCTCTTATAAATTTCACAAAGAATAGAAAGTTCTCGTCATTTTTTCTATGAATAAAACATTAAAATCATCAGCAAATTATATGCTCTGTTTTTTGATGAAACGATCGTCATATTATAAATAAAATAACAACTAACTTATTAAAATTGCTTGCTTAATTGATTATTACACCTTAAAAAAATAGATTTTTTTTAAGCATCTCTTGAAGAAATGTAAGCGAGATATAATTATTCGTTCATAAAAGCTACATTTTTTATAAATCAAAAAACAAGACTTATATTCAGAATATATATAAGAATATACTTTAATTTATTTAGTATTTCTAAGAACTAATTTTATATCTAAGTTATTTTTTTAATTTCAATTTAATACGCTTATTTATATTTAATAATATATATTATTACTAAAATTTTAAGTAATATAATTATTTTTATAGATAAAATTTATTTAAGATAAGTATAAAGGTATCTTATGAAAAAAATATTATTTTTATTATTATTTTTTATGGCATTTTTAATGCATAAAAATGCTGTATTAGCGCTCTCAACAAAAGTAAATATCTATAAACTAGAAGATAATAATTCCAAAAAGGCTATTGGTAGCATTAAAATTGAAGAAAACACATACGGTTTGATTTTCATCCCTAATTTATCTACTTTACCAGAGGGAATGCATGGTTTTCATGTACATGTAAATCCTTCATGTGATACAAAAGATGGCATAATTGGTGGAAGCGCAGGTGGGCATTATGATCCTGAGCATACCGGAAAACATTTAGGACCTTATAATGTCAATGGTCATCTTGGTGATTTACCAGCACTTTATGTTGATAAGCAAGGAAATGCCATAATGAGCATTCTTGCTCCACGATTGAAAAAAATCTCTGAAATTACAGGGCGCTCATTAATAATTCATTTAGGGGCTGATAATCAATCAGATGAACCATTACCGCTTGGCGGAGGTGGTGCACGTTTGGCATGCGGTATTGTTGAAAAATAAAAAGCGTATTGTGGTAAACTGTATCGTATGCTTTTCACTTTATCATAAGATGTGATAGAAATTTATTTTTTAAATCCACTTCAAGAGATTAAATAAACTATTCACATAGTTTATTTAATCGATATTTCTTTTTGAATGTTTAATACAGATGATAAAGCAGTTAACAATAATAAAAACAAAAAGCAGTCGAAACTAAAGAAATAGCAGTGTAAATTTTCCGAAAGAAGACTTAAATATGAAAAAATATTTTTAGTAATTGATATTAACAAATAAAAACTTGATTTTTACTCTCTACAATAGAAAATTTGTAATAAATTATCATCATTAACTCTATTATTTAATGAAATCATGCCACACACAAAAAATAAAATGGGTCTAAAATAGAATTTTTACTCACCCTCGCTTGATGCATACATAAAATTTTGATTGTTTCACTATCAATATAAGATGTCTTGAAACGATTGAATGCTACAATATTCTAATCTCTAATTTAAGTAAAAAAAGAATAATTATCATTATTAATCAATATATTATCTAAATATAATCAATAAAATAGTTAGAGTAATTTTTTGTCACTCTGAACAAAAGAGCTTTAAAAAATAGAGTCTTTTTTTAAATACCCCTCATGGCCCCATATGATCCCAATCGGATGGACGCGTCTCGCCGGTTTGATAAAATTGACGAATGAGCTTGATATAATGAAGAAAGTCTTTGTTTTCCTCCACTAATCTATTAGCAGTATCCCAATCAATATCACTCCGTTCTTTCGCTGGAATTATGATCTCACTTTCAGAAGCGTTTTCCTTGTTGAGTCTTATAAATCCAATTCCATGCAAACTTGAAAGCATTCGAAGTTCTTTTAATGTATCAACACCTTCAACTTCACTAGCCACTAAATAACTAAAATTAGCCCATGAAGAATTGCTAACCGTTTGAAAAAATGCTTTTCGTAAATTTGAACGATTGATAAGAATTTTAACTTCAAAAGACCAAAGCTTCGTTTTTTTATCAAAATATTGCAAAACGCAATCTTTGATTTCACGATTCCATTCCTTACTTAAATCTTGTATTCCTACGAGATCCGGATAAAGCCATTTGTTCCCGCCCGAACCATGTTTATTATGAGAACATTTCTCATTAATGCGTTTGCTGTAAACTGCAAGTTCTGACCATAAAAATTTAGATAATAACGGATAAAGGTCATGTTCTTTAACAGAACCATCTTTTGTTCTACCCTCTGCATTGTCCTCTACTGCATCAATTTCAGCGCTATCTGTTTGTCTTGTAAAATAATATTGCCGTGGTCGTCCTTCAGTGGTTTTAATTTCTGGATAACGCTTTTGTAACTGAGGTCGCTGAGATCCTATTTCAGCGACAATTTGCTGAATAAGAGCTATATCATTCTTAAGAGGAGCGATTGTTGCCGTTGACCGCTTTTGTTTTTGTCGGCATTTTTCTGGATAATTTTCAAATATCCATTGAGCAATGTCTCGAGCTGTAAATTTTTTTGTCGGGTTTTTCTTTAAAAAATTAAAAACAGTGTTTGTTAAATTCAAAGTCATATGTAGAATATTCCACTTTTATCCTCTGGATATTTCATTATATTCAGATGTTCCAAAAGAAAAAACAACAAACTGTTTAATTTTTTTTTTGAAAAAAGCATATCTCTGAAATTACTCAATAAAATTAAAATATTTTTTCTCAATTTATCACTATAAACTCAAGAACTGTTTCGTATAAAGTAAAGTGAGGATGTATTTTCAGAAAAAATTGTAAATGAGCTGTAAATCCCCATAAAAAAGTATAATCTTGTATATATTTTTCCTTTTATTTTAATGTTTTAGAAAAAAATAATAACTTTCTTATTTAAGAAATCCCTAATATTTTTAAATTAATGATGCGATAATGCATAAAATTAAAAATAATATTCAAATATTTGATCGAGCCTCACATCCGTCAATTAAAAAACTTATATGTTTTATTTTGAAGCAAAACGTTATGGGCTTTCAAGTATAGATTCTGAAATAGTAAACTCTGCACATAAACCTTCAAAACTACTATTAGCTTTAATAGCATCATGGGGAATAAGAACATAATACCATTTTTTACCGCCATAAGTAGCCGCATAGCGCGTTGCATGACAACACCATTGAACTGCAGCTTCTCTCTTTTTTAAAACAATAACGTTTTGTATTTCAGAGGCTTTTTTAGGCTCACAAAGATATTTGGCATCCTTCGTTTCTACAACAAAGTCCGGTTCATAAGTTGAGCCTTTATCATACTCTATCTTGAAAAAACCTCTAGCGGGTTTCATCCATTTCAATACTTGTGAATCATCCTCTAATATCTGAGCAAATCGTAATTCTCCTTCTACTGAATCAAACTTTTGCAAAGGATAACAGCATTTTTTAAAGCCGCTGAATACAAGTTTTTTAATATCGCTTTTAATGGCGGGAATATTACGAAAATCAACAGGAGATGTTCCTTGCGGCAACACATAATGGATAGGTGTTAAAGTTGTAAAACTTCGTGTCACTTTGATCTCATAATCTTTTTTCGTTTCCCATTGATGTTCTCTCAATTGTGCAACAATAAAATCACTCAGCTTATGCTGATAGTGAATTAATACGTTCTCAACGGCTGCGTCATTAGGTAAATAAGATCGGAAATGCTCTACTATCTGACCAGCTAATTTTCGTAATAATAGCGTATGGCTATCATAATCGATAAAATCATTATCAATTAAACAACGAATGATATAATTTTCAAGATGAGGCTCTTTGATATATTCATTCTTAGAAGTAAGAAAAATGCTTTTGTGGGTACGCAATTCTCGAATTAAAAGCTCTTTACTAACAGGTTGCAAATTTAAGCTTTCTAGATTTTCCAAATCAAAATCAGAAAAACCATAAGTAACCTCACGTGAAGGAATGAGGATAATATTGGGAATATCTATCATCAATTCTGCTAATTGTTTTGTCAAAATTGTAACCACTTTTGACACGAGAGACTTTTGTGCTAGCGGCATAGTACTCATAATTTTATTGCTCATTTTTTCTTGTATCGGTGCAGAACAAAGCATTTGAGAACTTAGTAAATTATCATTCTCTTTGATAATATTCCACGCAATAGCAGCAATTTGTTGCTCTTCGGGCGTCAATATAGGGGAATCTGTATTTCGTAACATGATATTTTGTAGATCTGATGCTCTATCTATATCGCAATGACGCGTTCCCGCCGTTTGCATAAATAAAGCTTCCACTTGACATGGAACCGTCACTATATCTGTTTTTTCAGAGGGTATGTCCCCCCCCTTTTCCAATCTCAATATGCTTTTTTATAATTGAGTTTGGATCATTTGCACGGTCAATAATATCCTGGAAACGATCATGCGCAATGATTGTTAAACGATCAATAGCTTCTACACCGGTCCTACATCCATACGGCAAACGCAATCCACGCCCAATTGTTTGCTCTGTTAAAATTTCTGAAGCCGATGCACGCAACGGTACAATCGTATAGAGATTGGTAACATCCCACCCCTCCTTTAATTTATTAACGTGAATAACAATTTCTGTTGATTCATGAGGATCTTCAATCGCAATAAGCTTTTGAATATTTTGATCTTCTTCTATATTTGACTGCTTTGTATGAATCTCTAAAACTTTTCCCTTATAGGCCCCTGCGAAAAAATCATCTGATTCCAATAAATCACGCAATTTCTGTGCATGATTTGTATCTTGAGCGACAACTAAAATAAAAGGCTTAACGAACTTTTTGTTATAATCTTTGGCATAAGCGATTAAATCTGCTTTTACGTTTTCGTGTGCAAGAATTGCATCTTGTAATTTAATATGTTCTAATTGCTCAGATGTATAATTTTGCGGTTGAAAGTCTTTACGTGTAGCAACAGCAGGCTCTTTTACAAAACCATCCCTCATAGCCTCTGCAAGTGAATAACTGTAAACAACATTTTTAAAATCTACAGGTTTTGCACCTATTGTTTTCGGTGTTGCTGTAAGCTCTATACCTAATATAGGTTTTAACTCATTAATTGCCGCCGCACCAGCAGAAGCACGATAACGATGTGCCTCGTCCATTAACAAAACTAAATCAGGAAGATTTGCGAGATAATCAAAATAACTTTCACCAATCGTCTCTTGTAAGCGTTTAATCCGCGGAATACTAGATTTTAGTGCAGCTTTTTTATTATCCATTGTATTAATTTTAGAAATATTAAAAATATTGATAAAGGCTGTATCCCTATTTTCAAACAAACGCTTTTGTCCGTGAAAGTGGTGTTCATCAGCGCGAATACCTTTACCACTTTCATAATCTTCACCTGTAATAATGACTGGTCTATTGGCAATAAACTCACTCATTCCACTGAAAACATATTTTGAACTTTGGGGACTAAAATCCTGTTTTAATTTTTCATAAATAGTCAAATTTGGCGCTAAAACAAAAAAGTGACGACTACGTCCTGTTAAATAAAGATAGCTGATAAAAGCGCCCATAAGTCGTGTTTTCCCAACACCCGTTGCTAAGGCAAAACAAAAAGAAGGAAAGTTTCGTTCAAAGTCTTGTACAGAAGGATAGAGATTTTTTACCGATTCTAATTCTGCAATCAAATCAGCACTTTTAGAAAGCTCTATATTTTCTAAGATGTTCACCAAAATATTTAAAGATTCACGTTGAGGATCGCGCAACGATAGGCGAGCAGAAATCCTTTTTTCAACAGTGTTCATGAAAAACTCCGCTTTTTATATATTATCCAAATAGATCTAATTCTGCTTGCGCATCATCTTTATCTTTGTTTTTTTCTTTTACCACAATCATTGGTTCAAGATTGGCGATATTTAAACTGTAATCATCCCTTCCCCATTCGCATTTTTCTAATACTACACGGGGAATTTTAGTCAGTGTGAGATTCTCAAAGGAGGCTGATTTTGTATCAAAAGCTGTACAACAAATCAGCAACGTGCGATGAGACCCCACCTCTTCGCTTATAATACGCAGTTGTTCATGAGTCATAGCACTTGTTGTAACATAAATATAATCTGTTTCCGTTGAATACCCTTGCATCCAATAATGATTTTCATCCGGCGCATAAGTAAACCCCATATGTTTACACATCGCTTCTGACAGCATTGCTGCATTATATTTGCAACTAATAATCCATTGTCCCCATGGATCTTTTTGCAACAGAGAAGGAGCAAGGCGATAATAACGAAATCCACCGCCCCCTTGCCAATTGACACTTTTGGAAATTCCCCCTTGATCAGTTCCATCAATCACTTGTTTTAAACGAGGGATAATATGGGTATGACAATGTTCTCCAAGTTCAATCATAATCCACCTGCGGCCCATTTTATGAGCAACAGCCCCCGTCGTACCAGAACCCGCAAAGGAATCCAGGGTAAGATCACCGGGATTCGTTGCAAGTTGAATGATGCGTTCCATTAGACGCTCAGGTTTGGGAGTTGTAAAGACATGATCAGAATTAAAGGCTTTGACTTCTCTTTTTGCATCTTGATTGTGCCCTACTTCCGTATAGGGCCAAATCGTCATTGAAACCATACCATTTTTTACTTCTGATAAAAAACGCTTCAAAGAAGGAATATTGCTTCCTGTTGGACCAAACCAAATGCGATTATCTTCTAACAATTCAGAGAATTTTTTTTCACTCATAGCCCAACTTCTACCATGAGGAGGCATCACTTTTCGTCCAGAAGGTGTGACGATTTCGTAAATATCTTTAAGCGTCACCCTTTTTACGGATAAGTCTCCAGGTTTCCAAGGACCACGCGGATCATTATCAGGATTTTTATAGCGTGCATCCATAGCGCTTGAACGAGGAAGCAAGTAAGGGCGCCAAATCGTTTTATCTTTGGCATAAACCATTATAAAATCATGGTTATCGGAAAACCATTTTGTATCATTTTGTGGAGCATATTTCTTTTGCCAAATAACATTGTTAATGAAATTTTGGCGACCAAAAATTTCATCCATCATTACTTTAAGATAGGCTTGTTCATCATCATCGATTGATATCCAGATACTTCCATCATCCGCAAGCAAATGATGTAACAACTCTAGCCTGTCTCTCATAAGACTGAGCCATATGGAATGCTCCAAACCATCTTCATAATGCTCAAAGGCATTGCCTGTATTATAAGGTGGATCGATATAGATACATTTCACCTTCCCCGTATATTCTTGCTCTAGTGCTTTGAGTGCGAGTAAATTATCACCAAAAATAAGTTTATTATCAAAAATATCCTGCGATGATATTTGATGCGAGGCATGATAAGATTTTTCAAGATCTTCTAATAAGACATGAGGTTCTAGTTTGGGACGTTCTTCTTTTCCAATCCAGGTAAGTTCTAATTTTTGTTTATTATAACGCATATGATCGTTTTTAAATCCAACTGTTTATAAAAAACGATGTATTTGCAAACAGTATTGTTAGTACCATCCCACAGCAATTTGCGCTTCTTCTGACATACACTCAGGTGTCCATGGTGGATCAAAAGTCATCGTGACTTCAACATGCGAAACCCCTTCAACAGCACTGACAGCATTTTCTACCCATCCCGGCATTTCACCAGCAACAGGACAGCCTGGCGCTGTAAGAGTCATTTCAATTTTTACTGAACGATCATCTTCAATATCAATACGATAAATCAGTCCTAGCTCATAAATATCAGCAGGAATCTCTGGATCATAAACTGTTTTAAGAGCAGCAATAATATCATTCGTCATCCGATCAATTTCGTCTGCTGGAATTGCTGATATGTAAGATTTTTCATTTTCGCCTACAGTTTCAACAGATTCTTTAGAATGACGCTCTTCTATTAACTCACCCATTAAAAAATGTCCTTGTTTCTTTCAATGCTTCAACTAATTGATCTACATCTTCTTGAGTATTATACATGGCCAACGATGCGCGACAAATAGATGTTAGACCAAAGCGCTGTAATAAAGGCTGTGCACAATGAGTGCCCGCACGTATTGCAACCCCTTTTCTATCAATAAACATAGCAATATCATGAGCGTGAATACCTTCAATTGCAAATGATATAATAGCTCCTTTATTGGGAGAATGGCCATAAATGCGCAATGCCTCAATCGTTTTAAGTTTTTCATGCGCATAAGCCGAAAGAGACATTTCATGGGCATGAATTGTACTAAGACCTTTTTCTTTTATATAATCAATAGCCGCAGCTAATCCAATAGCTTCAACGATAGGAGGCGTCCCTGCTTCAAAACGATAAGGAGGAGCATTATAAAGAACCTTATCGGTTGTTACCTCCTCGATCATTTCACCTCCCCCTTGAAAAGGACGCATTTCCTCTAACCGGTGTTCTTTACCATAAAGAACACCAATCCCAGTGGGACCATAAAGCTTATGTCCTGTAAAGACATACCAATCACAATCGAGATCTTGTACATCAACAGTTAAATGTATTGCTCCTTGAGAACCATCAATAAGAACAGGTATAGAATTTTGATGTGCTTGCTTAATCATCTCTTTAACAGGAGGCACAGTGCCTAATATATTAGACATATGCGTTATAGCGACAAGCCGTGTTTTTTCGCTTAAAGCCTTTTGGAAGTCTTCAATATGCAGAACACCATTTTCATCAACAGGAACAAAAATAAGTTTAACCCCTTTTCGTTCACGCAGAAAATGCCAAGGGATAATATTTGCATGATGCTCCATGATCGTTAGAACAATCTCATCACCTTCCTTGAGTTTGGGCATAGCCCATCCATAAGCAACCGTATTAATAGCTTCTGTTGCATTTTTCGTAAAAACAATTTCCTCAACTTTTTGAGCATTTAGAAAAACACGAACAGTCTCACGAGCATTTTCATAGGATTGTGTTGCTGTATTGGCTAAAAAATACATTCCTCTATGTACATTAGCATAACTATGCTGATAATAATTATTCATTGCATTGAGTACTGATTGCGGCTTTTGAGCAGAAGCACCACTATCAAGATACGCTAAGCGCTTTCCATAAACTTTATGGTGTAAAAGAGGAAAATCACGTCGAATTTCGTCGACATTATAATTGAATGTTTGTACGTCATTTTCCATTCTCCCCCCCTTAAACATTTTTTTCAAGCCATTGCCTAATGATATTCTCCAAAACAGCTTGGATATTATCTTGTTTGATGTCATCAATGAGCTCAGCAATAAATCCTTTAATTAAAAGAGCACGAGCCGTTTTAAATGGAATACCGCGCGCCATGAGATAGAAAAGATAATCGTGATTAATATTCGCAACTGTTGCGCCATGACCACAGGCAACATCATCAGCAAAAATCTCCAGTTCAGGCTTTGCATTAAATTCTGCATCATCCGAAAGGATAAGGCTATTACAAGCCATGCGTGCATCCGTTTTTTGTGCTTTTTGAGCAACACGTATTATCCCTTGAAAAACACCCACAGCCTTATCTGTAACCACATTGCGTATAATTTCGGTTGATGTTGATTTTTCTTCCACGTGACGAACGGTCATCGTAAGATCACTATGGGTTTGTCCTGATAATAAATTTATAACACGTAATTGAAAATCAGATCCTTCCCCCTGTAACTCAATATCGACTTCCTGACGATTGAGTTGGCTCCCTATATTAATGACATAAAGCGATAACTTCGCTCCTTGAGCAAGAACAGCACGCAATCGGCCAAACTGTGTAGAATTAAAACCGCGGTTGCGAATAAGAATCCACGTAACATCACTATGAGCGGCAATGTTTAATGAAAATATTGAACTGACAAAGGTATCTTGATCATTGCCAACTTGATGTTCAACAAACATAACTTGATTATTTTTATCAACTTTTATGTCTGAAAAAGTATGGGATTGTCCTCCCATTTGTATATTTTGCAATTCGATAGGTATATTTAACTTTGTATTTTCAAGAATGTGAAAAAGCCAACCATCTGTAACGAAAGCTGTATTTAACTGTCCAATAAAATCTTCATCAGAAATATTTTGATCTATCTTTATAGAATTATCTTCTAATGCATCTGAAAGGCGTTTTACTGTAATATTGTCTAGCTTTTTTGATTGTGTCGATGTTTTTCCATTATTCATAGAAAAAACAGCGCTTTCTGAAAACAATGGATCAACCAATGGATTGTCTTGAGCTTTTGAAAAATTACTCACAGATTTCAGTAATGTGCGCAGGTTGGTATAATGCCAATTTTCGATTTTACGAGAAGGAAGACGTGTCGTTTGAAACTGCTCAATAGCTTTCTTGCGGATTGCCCGCACAGCTTTGTCACCAGGTAAGTCGTTGATAGACTGATTGAAATTATTGATAATATCTTCTTCAACCGCTAACAAGTTTTGCCGTGCCTTCATATTCAATAACCTCAAACCGCTTCCCTGATAAGATCAGCATACCCATTTTGCTCTAAATAAAGCGCTAAGGATTTATCCCCACTTTTGATAATTCGTCCTTTATAGAGAACATGTACCGTATCAGGAATAATATAATTAAGCAGTCGTTGATAATGGGTAATCACTAAAAATGAACGTTTTGAATCCCGAAGTTTATTAACACCATCTGCAACAATTTTTAGTGCATCAATATCTAAACCAGAATCCGTTTCATCTAAAATGCAAAGTTTAGGTTCAAGAAGTGCCATTTGTAAAATTTCAGCACGTTTTTTTTCTCCCCCTGAAAAACCTACATTTAATGGACGTTTGAGCATGTCCATATCTATTTCAAGCTTGGCTGAAACGTCTTTAACATATTTTATAAATTCAGGAATTTTAAGTTCTTCATCACCACGCGCTTTGCGTTGAGAATTCATCGCAACTTTTAAAAATTCCATCGTTGCTACCCCTGGTATTTCCATTGGATATTGAAATGCAAGAAAAATACCATATGCTGCACGTTCTGCTGGATCCATTTCTAAAAGTGATTGTCCATTATAAAGAATATCGCCTTCTGTTATTTCATAATCATCACGACCAGCAAGTAAATAAGACAAAGTTGATTTTCCGGCACCATTTTGCCCCATAATCGCGGCAACTTCCCCATCTTGAACCGTCAAATTTAAACCACGAATAACTTCTGTATCGGTCCCAGCAATACGGGCGCGCAAATTTCTTATCTCTAACATCAATTTTATCCTGTTCTGGCTGTTTTTTTCAGATACCAATGCATATATTTTTTTGCCTTAGCATCTAGCTCCTTTTGTAATCACAATAGAAGTTATTTTTTTACATTATTTTCTACTGTTACAGCCTTTTTGCATCAAGTCTTCGATTTATCTTCATTAAATAAAATTACCCAACACTTCCTTCAAGGCTAATACCAATAAGCTTTTGCGCTTCGACAGCAAATTCCATGGGAAGTTTTTGAATAACTTCTTTTACAAAACCATTGACAATTAATGCAATAGCTTCTTCTTCAGGAATTCCTCTTTGCATAACATAAAAAAGTTGGTCATCAGAAATTTTTGATGTTGTAGCCTCATGTTCAAACTGAGCTGTTGCATTTTTTGCTTCAATATAAGGGACTGTATGTGCCCCACAATCATTTCCGATTAACAAACTATCACATTGCGTAAAGTTACGCGCATTTTGTGCTTTTCGATGTGCAGTGACTTGTCCTCGATAAGTGTTATTTGAAAAACCAGCAGAAATGCCTTTGGAAATAATACGACTGGAGGTATTTTTTCCTAAATGAATCATTTTTGTACCGGAATCAATTTGTTGGTGACCGTTTGCAACAGCAATAGAATAAAATTCTCCACGCGCATTATCACCACGAAGTAAACATGATGGATATTTCCAAGTAATCGCAGAACCAGTCTCAACTTGTGTCCAAGAAATTTTAGAGTTATCCCCTCGACAATCTCCACGCTTCGTCACAAAATTATAAATACCGCCCTTTCCATCTTTATCGCCAGGGTACCAGTTTTGTACTGTAGAATATTTAATCTCTGCATTTTCGAGGGCAATAAGCTCAACAACAGCAGCATGAAGCTGGTTTTCATCACGTTGGGGGGCTGTACACCCTTCAAGATAAGAAACATAGGAATCTTCAGCAGCGATAATCAATGTTCGCTCAAATTGGCCTGTATTGCGTTCATTAATCCTAAAATAAGTTGAAAGCTCCATAGGACAACGAACCCCTTTGGGAATATAAACAAATGAGCCGTCTGTAAACACAGCTGCATTTAAGGCCGCATAATAATTATCCCCTACTGGTACAACGGTTCCCAAATATTCTTTAATAAGCTCAGAATGTTCAATAATCGCCTCCGAAATAGAGCAAAAAATTACACCAGCACGTGCCAGTTCTTTTTTAAATGTTGTCACAACAGAAACAGAATCAAAGACCGCATCAACAGCCACCTGCCCCGATACAGATACACTGTCATCAAACGTAGAGGGATCAGACTGTTTTCTTACCCCTGCCAAAATCTCTTGTTCTTTAAGGGGAATGCCAAGTTTTTCGTACGTTGCTAATAACTCAGGATCCACTTCGTCCAAAGATTTTGGTCCTGTATGATTTTTAGGGGCAGCATAATAATAAAGCTCCTGAAAATCAATTTTAGGATATTCAAGACGCGCCCAATGTGGCTCTTGCATTGTCAACCAACGGCGGTAAGCTTGTAAGCGCCATGTTAGCATCCATTCAGGTTCATTTTTTTTAGCAGAAATAAATTTGATAATATCTTCATTCAAACCTTTCGGCGCTTTATCCGTTTTAATTTTCGTTTCAAAGCCATATTTATATTGGTCAACATCTATCTCACGAACTTGGCGTATCGTTTCTTGTACTGCCGGCATAAATCTTCTCCATTTTTTGGCATCAAAAACCGGTAACTAAAAGCCTTGTTTTTTTTACAAGATTAAAGTTAAGCAAGTTATTTCTTAGGCTATAGGCAAAGTGCGAAAATTTCAATCAAAGTTATTTTATTTTTAAAATAATTCTAATTTTTATAATTTCTTCATGATGAATTTTATCCTTTTTTCTTGTTTATCATTTGAGAAAAAAACAATAGAAAATCATCAATGTCTTCAGAAGTTGTATCACGTCCTATCGAAATGCGAATGGCGCCATTTGGAACATGATACCCCATTGCTTCCAAAACTTTGCTTTGTTTTACTTTTCCTGAAGAACAAGCAGAACCAGCCGATACAGAAAAACCTTCTAAATCAAAAGCAATTTGCATCGTTTCAGCTTTTATATTTTTTACGGTAAAGTAAGTTGTATTTGGCAAACGTTGAACTCTTTTGCCAAATATTTCAATATCTTGACTTATTTTTTGGAGTCCATCTTCTAATTTACCTCGTAAATATATTAACTGTTTTATTTCTTCCTTTGTGAAACAATCAGCCATTGCTGCTCCAAAAGCAGCAATAAGGGGCAATGCTTCTGTTCCTCCACGAAAGCCTTTTTCTTGTCCCCCCCCAGTAATAAGAGGAGTTGGCATGAGAAGATTGCCACATGAAACAAATGCACCAACTCCTTTAGGACCGCCAACTTTATGGGCAGACAGTATAAAAAAGTCTCCTCCTAGCTGATTAATATCAACAAAATTTTTATCGATATATTGAGTCAAATCAACAACAAGAGTGCCTCCTAAATTCCGAACAATAGCAGCTATTTCTTTTAACGGCTGAATAACACCAGTTTCACTATTTGCAGCTTGAATAGCAACAAGAGGTAAACCTTTTGTCTTATCGTGAGCCCTTAAGAGTGATGTTAATTTATCTTGTTGAATAAGCCCATCTTGATCAACAGCAATGACACTTATCAATTCTTTAGAAAAACGTCCTCCTTCTGCAACAGAAGGGTGTTCAGTCGCTCCAAGGTAAAGATGAGAAAATTGAACCTTTGCATTCCCCATTGTGTAAAAGGGTGTTAACAAAGTCATTGCTGCTTCACTCGCTCCAGAGGTAAAGACAACGTTATCTGGATCTGTTTTAAGATTTTCAGCGATTTGTCGACGCGCCTTTTGCAATAAAGTTTTAGCAGCACGCCCTTCCTTATGAACAGATGATGGATTACCAAATATCTCTAAAGATTCCAGTAACGCCATCCGCGCCATTTTTTTGAGCGGTGTTGTTGCGTTATGATCAAAATATCGACGTTTGATAACCATTTTACATCGCAACCATTAATCTTATGAATTGATTAAAAAAATAGCGCAATTTTCTTGAAAAGTGCACTTAAAAAAGAATATCTAATGATTATTTAAGAGATTCTATGGTAAAAGTCGACCAAGGTCAATAAAAGCCTTTCATAGCATTTAAGGAGCATTTTATGCCAGAAATTATTTTTAACGGTCCCGCGGGTCGGCTCGAAGGGCGTTATCAACCTTCACAACAAAAAAATGCACCCATTGCAATCATTTTGCACCCTCATCCCCAATTTGGTGGAACGATGAATCATAAAATTGTCTATGATCTCTTTTATATGTTCCAACAACGTGGCTTTACAACTCTCCGTTTTAACTTTCGTGGTATCGGGCGTAGTCAGGGGGAATTTGATTATGGAATAGGAGAACTTTCAGATGCGGCAGCGGCTCTCGATTGGGTACAAACACAACATCCAGACTCTAAAAATTGCTGGGTAGCGGGATATTCATTTGGAGCATGGATTGGTATGCAACTTTTAATGCGTCGACCAGAAATTGAAGGATTTATCTCTGTTGCCCCTCAGCCTAATGTTTATGACTTTTCATTTCTTGCACCTTGTCCCTCCTCTGGACTTATCATTCATGGTGGTATCGATAAAGTTGCCCCTCCTAAAGATGTTCAACTGCTTGTTGATAAATTGAAAACACAAAAAGGTATCATCATCACACAAGAAATACTGGAAGGGGCTAATCACTTTTTTAGTGGATATCATGAAGAACTGATTGAACGATGTGCCCACTATTTGGATAACCACATCACCAATGAACTTCTAGGCTCTCCTCCTGAAATACTTTCACTCACTTAGGAAAACACGAAAGATTTATAAAAAATCAGCAAAAATCGTTTCTGATCATAACAAAGTAATTTTTTTCAGGCTGTATTTGCGACTTTTCTAAATTTTTTTAGGATAGAAAACAGGATAAAAAAGTGTCTTTTTTATCTTATTTTCTATTGGCCTATGTTTTTTAGCGTAAAAAGGGAATAGTCCCCGTATTATTATCTTCATGATCAATATATCTGGTTTTCTTGTGATATGTGTGTCATTTATGCTAGATAAGGCATTAATGATCCATTATATGATCATCTGTTATATAAAATGAATGCCCTCTTAAATTAGGAAATTGACTCTGTGTTTGCCTTTAAATCTGATTTTTTACACATTATGAGCGAACGTGGTTTTATCCATCAAATTTCGGATGAAAAAGGCTTAGATGATCTTTTTTTAAAAGAAACAGTAAGTGCTTATACTGGATTTGATCCCACAGCATCAAGCTTACATGCTGGAAGTCTTCTTCAGATTATGATGCTTTATTGGTTACAAAAAACGGGACACCGCCCCATTGCTTTGATGGGTGGAGGAACAGGATTGATCGGTGATCCTTCCTTTAAAGATGAAGCACGACGCCTTCTAACACAAGATGATATTGCGGAAAATATTGATGGTATTAAAAAAGTATTTGCTAACTATTTGACATTCGGTGATCGAGAAACCGATGCTTGTATTGTGAATAATGCTGAATGGTTGTGCAATTTAAACTACTTAGAATTTTTGCGTGATGTAGGAAAACATTTTTCTGTCAATCGTATGTTGTCATTTGATTCTGTTAGACTCAGACTTGAGCGTGAACACTCTTTGTCCTTCTTAGAGTTTAATTATATGATTCTTCAAGCATATGATTTTGTTGAACTTTATAAACGTTATGGATTGCGTATGCAAATGGGGGGATCGGATCAATGGGGCAACATTATTAACGGTATCGAATTGGGGCATCGTTTAGGAACACCGCAATTATATGCATTAACATCACCATTGCTGACAACCTCTTCCGGTGCTAAAATGGGTAAGTCATTGAATGGTGCTGTGTGGCTTAATGCCGATATGCTTTCACCTTATCAATTTTGGCAATATTGGCGTAATACAGAAGACGCTGATGTAACGCGATTTCTAAAACTCTATACCACATTACCAATGGATGAGATTCTCAAACTTTCTCTATTACAAGGAACTGAAATTAACGAAGCAAAAAAAATTCTTGCAACAGAAATTACAGCAATGTTGCATGGACGTTCTCTTGCCGATGCAGCTGCAGAAACTGCCCGCAAAACATTTGAAGAAAAAACACTTGGAGAAAATCTTCCAACGGTTGAAATGAGCGCAACAGAATTAAAAACAGGTGCTGGATTGCTCTCTCTTTTAGTAAAAGCAGGACTTGCAAAATCAAACAGTGAGGCGCGCCGTCATATTCAAGGCGGAGGGATACGTGTTAATGATCAAATAATAAAGGATGAAACACACCTTATTATTGAAAAAGATGTCACAGCAGAAGGAATCATTAAACTTTCTTTTGGGAAGAAAAAGCATATATTGATTAAACCTTTATAATCTATTGATGTCTCATTCATTCTATAGGTTTTATATCCCAAATAGGGATGTTTCTTACGCTTTTTTGCTGATTTTTTCATTTAGTTTTTATGACAGAATGATTTTTACATGATAGTGAAAAATCTTTGAAATAAGTGTCTTCTAGAGAGTTGAAACTTTATTCCTTCTCTGTATGCTGGTAATTGATCTTTTCACTCAAAAAGAAAGATAAAAAAATGACAAAATCAATGAAAGGTACTCTTGCTCCTGATTTTAATTTGCCACGCGATGGAGGAGAAACAATCTGTCTTTCTGACTTTAGAGGCAAACCTGTTGTTTTATATTTTTATCCCAAAGATGATACGAGTGGATGCACAAGTGAAGCTCTTGATTTCACACAATTAAAGACGAAATTCGATGAAATCGGTGTTGCTGTTATAGGAATCTCTCCAGATAATGTAAAAAAACACGATAAATTTAAATTAAAACACGGACTTGATGTCATTTTGGTTTCTGATGAAGAAAAAACAACCCTTCAAGCTTATGGTGTTTGGGTGGAAAAAAGCATGTATGGACGCAAATATATGGGTGTCGAGCGGAGCACTTTTTTAATTGATGCAAATGGAATGATAGAAAGAGAATGGCGCAAAGTGAGCGTATCTAGACATGCTGAAAATGTTTTAGCTGCTGCAACACTTTTACAGTGTAATGATGGCATATGAACTAGAGGTGTACTATACTTTTAAAAGCAATAGCCTGCCTCCCCAATTGATTTTATTTTTCCAAGGGATTCAATTTTTGCAATATGTCCGTTTATAAGGATAACTAATTATTTATCCTTAAAATTAATCCTCCGAATATCGTAATTTTTTCTCCTTTTGGAGCCTTCTTATCTTGAATTAATCAGAAAATTTACTTGCGTCCATCATAAGCAGGATTGGCTTGTGAGAAGATGCTGTTGAAAAAAGGAACAAGAAAATATCTCTTTGAATCTTTTACGTATCAAGGACTATCGATACATCACAACATCAATAAAACAAACAGTTTAAGAAATAAATCGACACGGTTTGAAGGAGGGATATATCATTAACGAATATCTTCAATTTCTTTGTCTTTTCCATAAATACGTTGAGAAAGTGCTGCCTCTATAAATGCATCTAAGTTCCCATTAAGAACGGATTGTGGATCAGTATTTTCAATCCCTGTACGTAAGTCTTTTACAAGTTGATAAGGTTGAAGAACATAAGATCTAATTTGATGTCCCCATCCGATTTCTGTTTTAGAAGATTCAACAGCATTGGTTTCTTCTTCTCTTTTTTTGAGCTCTTCTTCATAAAGACGGGCCCGTAACATAGACCAAGCCGTGGCGCGATTTTTATGCTGAGAACGCTCAGTTTGACACTGAACAACAATCCCCGTTTTTATATGTGTGATGCGAACGGCAGAATCTGTCGTATTAACATGTTGTCCTCCTGCTCCCGATGCACGATAGGTATCAATACGCACATCTGCCTCTGACACATCAACTTCAATATTGTCATCAATAACCGGATAAACCCAAATGCTTGCAAAAGAGGTATGGCGCTTTGCATTCGAATCAAATGGGGAAATTCGTACCAAGCGATGAACGCCTGATTCTGTTTTTAACAATCCATAAGCATTATGCCCTTTTACAAGAATCGTGGCTGACTTTATTCCTGCTTCTTCCCCATCATGAATTTCTAATAGCTCAACTTTCATTTCATGCTGTTCAGCCCAGCGCATATACATACGCAAGAGCATAGAAGCCCAATCTTGGCTTTCTGTTCCCCCTGCCCCAGCATGAACTTCTAAATAGGTATCATTGGGATCCGCCTCCCCTGAAAGAAGCACATCAATTTGCCTTTTATCGATCTCATTTTTAAGATTACGTATTGAATTTTCTGCATCAGCGATAATTTCAACATCACTTTCTTCTTCACCCATCGCGATGAGCTCAATGCATTCTTCAAGTGTTTTTGTAAATGATAAAAGACCATTGATTGAATCATCAAGACGTTGACGCTCCCGCATCATATCCTGTGCTTGTTGCGCATCATCCCATAATGATGGATCTTCCGCTCTTTGATTAAGATATTCGAGACGTTTTAGTGATTGATCCCAGTCAAAGATGCCCCCTTAGCAATTGAATTGCCTTCTGGATTTCATCAACTAATGTTTCTATTTCTGCTCGCATAATTTAACACCGTATTTTTCTATACTCTTTCTCGTTATGTCTCTTAGCATTTTATACAAACTTAATAGCCTCTATCAGAAAATGGAACAAGTTCATCATTCTATTTACAGGACAAACACTATAAAAAAATAGATAAAAACCAAGACTCATGGCAAAGAAGATTTTATCGATTAATACAGCCCACCTGTCCCACTTTCAAGGGCTTTATTGACTTGTGGAGAAGTGGTTACTGCAGGGACACCTTCTTGAAAAGAATTCGTTCCCCCAATGACTTGATATATATCCGCAGGACCAGTCCCTGGTTTAAATGCTTCTATAATGACATCTGGATCTCCTCTTTCCGCAAGCATTCCTGTTTTCCGATTAATTGGCATTAAAATCATACCCTTTGGCATCTTAAAGGGAACATCTGGTTTCCCCTTCAGAGCTGCTTCCATAAATTCACCAAAAATAGGTGCTGCCAATGAACTTCCCGTACCATTATATCCCAGCGATGCTGGTTGATCGTACCCAACAAAAACACCAACGACGAGATCAGGAGTAAATCCCATAAACCAGACATCTTTAGAATCATTGGTGGTTCCTGTTTTAGCGGCAATATGTCGATTGAGATAACGTAAACGCGCAGCTGTACCGCGTTGAACAACCCCTTCCATCATTGATGTAATTTGATAAGCCGTCATAGGATCAAGAACTTGATCTCTCTCATCAATCAATGTGGGTTCTCTTTGATTGTTCCATGAATGCGTATTACAATTTTCACAAATACGATCATCATGACGATAAATTGTCTTCCCATAACGATCTTGAATTCGGTCTATCAGAGAAGGTTTAATAGAGCGTCCCCCATTGGCAATAACGGAATAAGCTGTAACCATCCGTAACACTGTTGTTTCAGCAGCTCCTAAAGCCATTGGAAGATAAGGCTGCAATTTATCGACCACACCAAAACGTTCTGCATATTCAGCGACAAGAGGCATTCCCATATCATTGGCAAGCCGTACTGTCATAAGATTACGAGAATGCTCAATGCCATAACGCAGTGTTGAAGGTCCTGCAAAGGTACCACCATAATTTTTGGGTTGCCAAACTTCTCCATTATATTGACGAACTTCGATGGGACCATCTAAGATAAGCGTTGCTGGTGTATATCCAATGTCAAGCGCTGCTGCATAGACAATAGGCTTAAAAGAAGAGCCCGGTTGACGATAAGCTTGGGTTGCACGATTAAATTCAGATGCAGCAAAAGAAAAACCTCCCACCATCGCAAGAACCCGCCCTGTATGAGGTTCCATAGCAACGATGGCCCCTTCAACCTTGGGTATTTGCTGTAAACGATAAGTGTTGTTTGTATTGGATAGTTTTTCAACAAAAATGACATCCCCCACTTGCAGAACATGAGACAAGCTCTGAACAGTTCTTCGATAACCATTTTCTTTCACAACATGGAGTGCCCATTTTGAATCAGCTTCAGATAAAACAGCAATTTCGCGTTTTTTTGAGAGTAGCCCCGAAGCTTCACGCTCTGGCTGTAAACCAATCTCTACTTTATTGGGATTTGCAGAAAGAACAACAGCTAAACGCCATTCAGGAACATCACTTAACCCTGTGATATTCGCAAGTTCTATCCCCCAATCATCTTTCTTATCAATATGTGCATAAGCTCCGCGCCATCCTTGTGCATGATCAAATTTAATTAATCCATTGTGTAAAGCCCGTCGAGCAAGAATTTGCAAATGCGGATCAAGTGTTGTACGAATTGAAAGACCACCTTCATAAAGTGTTTTAGCCCCATAGCGATGCATTAAACGACGACGCACTTCTTCAGTAAAGTAATCAGCCGCAAAAACATAGCTATCGCTCCCGCGCATTGTCGCTCCTAAAGGCTTAGCTTTCGCTTTTTCACCTTGTGCACGCGTTACATACCCATTTGCAACCATCCGATCTATAACCCAATTGCGCCGATCAATAGCACGCTGTGTATTCTTAAATGGATCATAATTTGCTGGTCCTTTTGGAAGAGCCGCCAAATAAGCACATTGTTCTAGCGTCAAATCATTGACGGATTTATTGAAATAGGTCAAAGAAGCAGCGGCTACACCATAAGTACCACGCCCCAAATAAATTTCATTGAGATAAAGCTCTAGGATATGATCTTTTGAGTAAGTCTTCTCAATACGCATTGCTAAAATAGCTTCCTTAAATTTACGCTCTAACGTTGTTTCTGAACTTAAAAGGAAGTTTTTAGCGACTTGTTGCGTTATAGTTGATGCACCTTCTGGACGTCTTCCAGCACCAATATTACGAATATTATTGATCAAAGCGCGAGAAAGCCCTTCGGGATCTAAACCAAAATGATGATAAAAGTTTTTATCTTCAGCCGAAATAAAAGCATCTTTAACAAGCTTTGGGATTGATTGAATCGGCAAATAGAGGCGATGTTTTGTTGCAAACTCTGCCATAAGACGACCATCAGAAGCATGGACACGGGTCATTACCGGTGGCTCATAAAGTGAAAGAACTTCATAATCAGGAAGTGCATTTGCTCGACCACTGCTTATAACACCCCATGTTATTGCACCACAAAGTCCAGTAGCAACAAAAAAACGAAGAAGATATCTTAAAAAAATCATCATAAAAACGGCTATCGCTTTCTTAAGAATTGATCAAAGAAAAAATATGTTACTTCAATCACACCACGTGGATATCACCACAAGATTGAGATAAAGAAAAATTGTTTTCTATCTTTTATTTATACTAGGATACATAAAAACCCATATTGATTACTCTATTTTCTTACAAATTTAAAGAGGCTGTACCATTTTCTGCCTATAATCAGCAAATTGACGAATAGAATGAGCAATAGAGATTGCCATTTGTTTTCTCCAATGAGGGTCGTTTAATAACTTTTCATCCTCTTTATTTGATAAATAACCTATCTCTATCAAGACAGAGGGTATATCTGAAGCTCTTAAAACTTGAAAATTAGCATAGCGATGAGGGTTATTGATCAAGTTTATATGGCTCTTTGATAAACTTGAAATAACACTATTTGCAAAATTAACCGAAAATGTATGCGTTTCACGTCGTGTAAGATCCATCAAAATATCTGTAACTTCAAGCGTTTCATCTGCAGGCAAACCATCAAGTAAATCAACTTTATTTTCACTTTCAGCTAAAGATTTCGCAATGGCATCAGAGGCTTTATCTGATATGGTATACACTGTGGCACCACGAAGAGAATGTACATCAATCGTATCCGCGTGAATGGATATAAAAAGATCAGCTTCAAACTCTTGCGCTTTTTTAACTCTTTCACTTAATCTTAAAAAAATATTAGAATCACGCGTTAAGGCAACGCTAATATGAGGATCTTTTTGTAATTCATCTCGCAGTGCCCGCGCAAAATCTAAAGTTACATCTTTTTCTAAAATTCCAGTAACCCCCCGTGCACCCCCATCAATACCACCATGACCAGGATCAAGAACAACACGAAAATTTTGTGCCGAAATCAACGGTGCTTTTGTATCAAAATTGGTCCTTTGCTGGCTCTTTAATATCTTATCAAATTTTTCTTGTGTACTTTTACGAATATCAACCAGCAATTGCCATAAACCATTGTCTAATTTTTTTACGATACTTTTTTCAACAACAAAAGCTGTTTTGCTTGTCAAAACAATGCGTGAAGTCTGTATGTCAGAGAATGCATAACGCACATCTGAGAGCATAACGGACAATGTATTCTGTTTTTTTAAAGGTGTATTTTGCATTGAAAAGTCAATGGTAGGTAAATTGATAATCAAACGTGCGGGCCTATCCAAAACCTGCAAACGAACATTTGGTTTTGAATTGAAAACCGCAATTATACGCGTATGAGCACTATCACCAATGGTTCGAAAACTAATAAGTTTCAAAGGATCCGCGGCTTGAACACTGGTTTGGCATACCAAAAAAAATAATAATAAGCATGTGAATTGCACAATAACATCCCAATAGGCTATTTTCAGCTTTTGGGTAAAAAAAATTCTTATCATAAGCCCTCTTATCATAAGCAAAGTACTCTACACGACATTTGTAATAATTTATCTTGGTTATATAAAAACGATACACCAATTTATTCTCTATTTTTCAATAAATGTTAATCCCTTCCATTATAAATACTCAAAAACGAAATTAAGGTAATAAAAATATTATCATGATACATGATTTACATTGTTACTTGCCAAACGCATGATATCAACATAAAAGAATATTGGTGCTTCCTAACTGATAATAGATCTAATTATCTGTAACTCATAGTAAGTTGTCTTTATAAAGGGGCTGTTGCATATTATGCGTTGAGACTTTGTTATGGATGAAAAATTTCTATGTTATAAACTAGGATTGCATTACTTAAGATTCGTTGGTTCGGATATCCGAACTGTTTTAAAGATTATTCTACCAGAGACTTTTAAGAAATATGAGTCATAAAAAACGGATGGAGATAATGATGAGAAATGGTGTAAATGCAGTCATGCATCTACACGTGATGTTTCGTCCTGTTTTTCTGGTACTTCCCTTTTATGGCAGACAGCCCTTTACATCTACGAATAATTACACCGTTCGTTTGAATAAAATTGTGCATGTCGCCTGCAGGATATTAACTTATGTCAAACAAAATGCTTATAGATGCCTCCCATCCGGAGGAAACACGTGTTGTTGTTATTCACGGAAACAAAATCGAAGAACTTGATTTTGAATCAGAACATAAAAAACAGCTCAAGGGGAATATTTATCTTGCACGTATTACGCGTGTAGAACCATCTCTCCAAGCAGCTTTTGTTGAATATGGCGGAAACCGACATGGTTTTTTAACATTTTCTGAAATTCATCCTGACTATTATCAAATTCCTATTGCTGATCGCCTTGCTCTTCTTGAAGAAGAGGAAGCAGCAGCTGTAGGGGAAAATCCAGCAGATGTTTTCCCGGAAGAAACAACTAAAAATAAAAAACGCTCCAGAAGAACAAAAAAAAATGCGAAAAACAATGTCATAGCAGCCGATGTTGAAAATGATAACACCTCCGAAACCGTAACTATTGATCATACAGAGGAAATATTAAATGCCGATGTTTCTTACGATGAGATCGAAATGGTTGGTGCTGAAGACATCCGTGAAGAACTCCCAACCTATCAAAGAAAACAAGGACGCCAGTATAAAATTCAAGAAGTGATTAAACGACGTCAAATTTTGTTGGTGCAAGTCATCAAAGAAGAACGTGGTAATAAAGGTGCCGCCCTTACAACATATCTCTCTCTAGCAGGTCGTTATTCTGTTCTCATGCCCAACACAGCACGCGGTGGTGGTATTTCACGAAAAATCACGAATGTGCAAGACCGTAAGCGTCTTAAAGAAATCGTAAAAGAATTGGCCGTTCCAAAGGGTATGGGCGTTATCTTACGAACCGCTGGCGCCAATAGAACAAAAGCTGAAATTAAACGCGATTATGAATATCTTATGCGATTATGGGATACTATTCGCACTTTGACACTTGAGTCAACGGCACCATGCCTTGTTCATGAAGAAAGCAATCTCATAAAACGTTCTATACGAGATCTTTATAATAAAAACATTAGTGAAATTCTTGTCTCCGGAGACCAAGGATATCGTGAAGCAAAAGACTTTATGCGTATGCTTATGCCAAGTCATGCAAAAGTCGTACAACCTTATCGGGATCCTACACCTATTTTTGCAAGAAATAATATTGAAATTCAGCTTGATAAAATGTTGCAACCACAGGTTTCTTTAAAATCTGGTGGTTATCTTGTTATTAATCAAACAGAAGCACTTGTTGCTATTGATGTAAATTCTGGACGCTCTACGAGAGAATTCTCTGTCGAAAAGACAGCCTTACAAACTAACCTTGAAGCTGCAGAAGAAGTAGCGCGTCAATTACGCTTACGTGACCTTGCTGGTTTAATCGTGATTGATTTTATTGATATGCTTGAAGAACGCAATGTGCGACTGGTCGAAAAAAAATTAAAAGACTGTTTAAAAAGTGATCGTGCTCGTATTCAAGTTGGTCATATTTCACACTTCGGCCTTTTAGAAATGAGCCGTCAACGTATTCGTATATCAGTTTTAGAAAGTACAACACAGCCCTGCCCTCATTGTGCAGGAACAGGAAGTATACGTTCTGAATCATCAATTGCTTTATATGTCATGCGCTCAATTGAAGAATATCTTCTTCATAATTCGCAATATAATATTATTGTGCGCACACCCGTAGCAACAGCGCTTTATGTGTTAAATCATAAACGCAATATTCTTGTTAATTTAGAGGCACGCTTTAAACTTAATATTAGTATTGAAGCAGATGATAGTATTGGAACGCAACATCTTGTTATTTCTAAAGGCACAATAGCAGAAAGCATTTCTCAATCTTCATTAGAAGATGACAATAAGCTTGAAGATTTTGTTTTCATAAAAAGCGAATCTATTGAAAATCCACCTCCCATTGAAACAAATCAAAAGCGTCGACGCAAAAATCGTCACGATGAAATGACTGATCATTCTCTCTCCACTGTTCATAAAAAAGAAGATACGTTGAGCGATGATTCTTATCGTCGAGGACGCCGTCGAGGACGTCGTGGTGGTCGACGCAATCAAGATAATAGTTTTCATCAGATTCGCGTTCCTTACGCAGAACCGGTAGGGGATTTTGCTAAGCAGGCTTTAGAAGAAATTAAAGCAGCGCACCGCAAACGTCGTGTTCCATCTGCTAAATCTTCTAAACTTGAAGAAATAAAAAGTGATACACAAGCTCTCGATATACGACAGCAAGATGAAGCGACAAAAGTTGATACAAATGTTAAACCTAAAAAACGTAAAACACGTTCTTCAAAGGCAGTAGAAAATAATCTTTCTCTAGAGAATAATCAAAATGTCGCAGAACAAAAATCTCTTGAAGAAAAGCCTACAAGCAGTTCAGTCCGTAAAATTAAAACAAAAAAAGCAGAGAAATCTGTTCATGAGGGTGAGGATAAAACCCCTGAAAACACTAAGAAATCAACACGTAGAACACGTAAAAATTCATCCTCTAAAGAAACAACAGAAATACAAAAAACATTAGAAAAAGAAACTGATATGAAGATGGAGAAAGCTGTCGAACCTTCTCCTTCCAAAATTGAAGAAACAATTAACCAACCTGTTGTTCTTTCATCAACACCTCATGATTCTCCTAAAACTGCGCGTATTGGTTGGTGGAAACGCAGAACTCTTTCAAAAAATTAACAATAAAAAGAGACCGCCACAAAAAATTGTGGCGGTCTAAATAAACAATTATAGAAAAAGTTTGAACCAATTCTATGACCTATGTGTATTATTTTTGTTTTGCTTTTTCTTGCTCAGCCCGCATACGCTCTTCAATTTCTTTTTGATTTGATTGAATAGCTTGCTGCAGCTTTATTTGTTCTTGTTGGAAATCTTTTTCTTCCATACCAGGACCGGTATATGCCGTTGTAAATCCATTAAGAGAAAATTCAATAGGATTAGCTGAACCACGGAAATTAACAGTGGTTACAACCATTTTTGTACCACTTTTCATAGCTGCAATAAGCTTATCATCTAAAACATCATTGGCAATACAACTTGGTCCATTACAAATGATATAAGGAATTTTTTTAGAGAAGCCATCACCTATTTGAATGTGAACACCTTCTGGCAAAAAACGACCTGTAGGCACTTGAATACCTATACGCTTTTCATTTTGCTTCCCTTTTATTTCAACAAGATTAAAAGCCGTTAAAGGTTGTCCCGTATTCGATAATACAGTATTCATTGTATTACAAATATCAACATCATGCTGCTTACTGCAAACTTTGTACCAACCTTGCGACAAAGTCTGCGCATTTGCAGAAATACCAGCTACAAGAAAAAGGGCAGCTGCTCCAACTAATACCGAAACAGCAGAATAAAAATTTTTATGCGACATGATTAAGTTAATCCTTTCAACGCGCTTTTAAGTAATTTTAAAAAATATTAAGTATAGTTCCAATTTAAATTTTATTAAATTATAATGAAATAAAACTTAATTTTATTATTTTTACTTCAATATAAAAAAAATCAAATTTAGAGAAAAAACTACGATGATCTATGTAAACTTTTATATACCCATATAGCTTTCCCCTCTTTATCACACAGAAATTTGATGCAATTTACCCACAAAACACCTCCGTGCATTTGCGCTAAGATTACACAAACGAATCAATATTGCAATATCAATTAAAATAAACTCCTATACTATTCTAAAAATCTTACGAATTTAAAACTTTTTACACTTATTACTCTTTATCTTAGGCACTAAGGCTTTAGCAACAAATATTGCAATTCGTGAAGTTTCAAAATATTAGATAAAGTTTATATTTTTATATGTCCCTAGTATAAATGAAAAGGACAAAGTTAATCTATAAGGACATTTGATGAATTAAATCCATTCCTAATCTGCAGCTTTTTAAAAATTGTAAAGGAATTTTTTCTGTAGACAATTTTCTATCCTTGTTTATGAAACAATAATCGTACGCTTTTATCATAAAACTGCTTTCGTAATAAAACCTTCGTATTTTATAGATCCTGGTTGAAAAAGTTGAGTTTTAAAATAAGCTATTAAGGAATTACTTTTTTCTTAATTTAACGATACTTTTCCTTAGACAGACAACTTATAACTGTTGAAAATATTTTTATAATAAACTCTCTTTAAAAGAGAATAATATATTAATTTATAAAAATAATTTAGCATTTTTTATATTAAAGATTATGCATTGCCTCACGTTTTTGTTTATCGCATTGCCTTTAATGGGTCCCCCTCATGAATAACAGAGCACCATTGTATTATTCACGCGCTTTTTTAAGACACATCTCTCAAGGTACCTAAACCCATTTCGCGATGGCGCTTTTGAATGATATAATGATAAAGTTATTGAGTCCCCCCCATTTTTACGCTTATGAAGGATCAAGCTGGTACTATCGCATACTTTGCCAGCTTTCAATGTTGTGCGTAACAGCCCTTGGCACTCGAAACGGTTCATAAGAAGCATTTTTATTCCTTTCTTAGACAATTTTTGTCCACACGGCTCCTTTCCCCTTGTAATGTGCAAGCCAATAGCTTTGATTAATTCAACGTAAATAAATTTGGAATGAGATAAGCTTACATTATACTCTCATTCAATGTGAAAACAATGAATTATTATAAATCAATAGCTTAGATAAATTCTAATAGCGTAAACCTCTCTTGTATTGAAACAATAAAATCTATTCGCTTGCACATTATAAGCGGTGTTGATTGTATAAAATACAAACTGTTGAAAAGAAATAAGAATACCCCTTATGGAATCATCTCACGTGTCCAATGCTGTTGTACAACATTGAGGAATAACAATTGTAATGATGGTACCACTTTATATTTTTATTAAACAAAAATGATGATAATAGATCTTATACACTTCATGGGAAATTTTATGTTGTACTATTCATAGGCCCCTCATGAAATAAGCTTAAGTGTACTGAGAAATATAAGCATCCGTGTTGAAATAAGAACTGTCAATGATAAACAAACCAAAAGCATTTTATGTTTGAACACGATATAATTATAGCAAAATTTAAAAACTTTTTTTCTTCATAAAATGGATAAATAAACTATCAAGATTTTATTTTTCAAATTTTAAAGATATAAATGGTTAATGACTTAAACTTTAACGTAAAATGAATTCAACATATCACTCTGTTCCCCTCTATAAAATAACCAGAGCTATGAAATAGCTCTCTTATTATTAATTAATAAATTTTGTGATATGAAATGAATACATTATAAAATGATTAAATTGTATCTTATGTGATAAGAATAATAATATATTAGATATGAAAACTTATTTATATAATAAGAAAATAAAAATTTAAAAAATATATATAAATAAACTAGTTATTATAAATATTTTCTATTGTTTAGTTTGTTAACTTAATTTTTTACTGTATTTACCTGAAGTAATTATTCATAAAGCTTATAAAATATACTGTGATAAAAAAATAAATATTTTTCTGTTTTGAACAGATTACTAAAAAAATAGAAGAATACTCTCTAATTGAACCACTCTTCAAAACGAGAACGCATACGATTCATAACATTCTTTCTCTTGTCTGGAAGTATTATATTATGTACTTCTTTAATGGTTCTACAAAGCATAGGTGTATTTTTTATAAGCCAACCATCTCCTGTAATACTATCTTTTACATCGTCAAAGGTTTGTTTTTCATAACTATAAGAACTATCTGTTAGTAATTCTTTAATATCCATGACCAAACTTGGACTTATTGAATTAATTGCGTCTTTTGCCCAACCAAAATCTTTATCTTTCCAATCAAAATCTTTGCGCAAAACAGCACCTATATCACTCTGCAATATATCCGCTAAAGTTTTGCAATTAATAATAAATATGAGATAGTTTTTCATTATCTCATCATCACCTCCACTCTCCTCATTCATTCTCCATTCATTAAACATATGAGTTTTTTTCAGATAATCCTTCGCTTTAATCAGCTTTTCTTCATACTCCCCTAGTTCGTACTCTCTCGCTATATGTATCCTAGAGATAAATTTTTGTTTTTTTTCAAATAGATCCTGTAATTTCGAACCCAAATTATAATATTCATCCTTCAGATTTTTCAGTTCTTTTAAAAACTTGTTCTGCGCCTGCAAACGCTTATAGTACTCTGATTTAGAAATATTTTTTTCCCAAATATTTAAATGAGAAATACTTTCTTCAATCAATTGTATCTTATCTTTAATATTTTTTCTTTTGTTTTTAAAACGTTGGTATTGTTCTTCAGAAGAGAACTCAGCATAAGAGTTTTGTACGCTATATATTAAAGGAAGTAACACAAAAACTATCGTCAACAACCTTTGTAATGAAGAAAGCATGTTATCTTGACCTAAATTTTTAGAGAATTTACAAAAAACACCTATTGTAGCTTGCCAGTAGGTTTTGTATAATTTGCCACTAGGTTTTGTAGCAATTTATTTTTTCTCAAAGAGTTTTAAAGTGGTTCTCAAAGGATCTTCAAAGACCTTTCAAAGATCATTTAAAGCCTCT
>NZ_JAQITG010000016.1:0-34456 GCF_028618615.1 Bartonella sp. AU15XJBT | reverse complement strand
TATTGTATTTTTATAATTTGTAATTTTATTTTTACATTCTCAAAAAAAATAAATAAATTTTATCTTATATTTTTTTATATTTGTGATATATCACATATTATGTATGATATGTGATAGAATAAAATCATATTTTAACATGTGAGAATTTCGTTTTTCTTATTGTATATTATGACAAAAAAGAGGTGTTTATTTGATTTTTTTGTGTTTTGGCAATTTTATAGAATAATTGAATTGACAAAAAAGATTTTTGTACAATATGAAACCCATGTGCATGAGATCTTTATATTATGAGTATATGCACTATATCTCGATTTTGAATTACTCGATTTTGAATTAAAGGAAACAAGAATGGAACATCGTGCAGTCTTAGAGACTGAAAGCAATTTAGTTATTACATTGGTTGCTGATATTGTTGCTGCCTACGTGAGTAATAATTCTATTCGACCGACTGAAGTGCCAAGTTTGATTGCTGATGTCCATGCTGCTTTTCGTAAAGCAGGGAATTTAGAGTTAACAGAAGCCGAAGTCGAAAAACAAAGGCCTGCCGTTAATCCAAAGCGTTCAGTATTTCCTGATTATCTAATTTGTCTTGAAGATGGAAAAAAATTCAAATCTCTCAAACGTCATCTCATGACACATTATGGGATGTTGCCAGAGGAATATCGTGAAAAATGGCAGTTAGATAGTTCGTACCCTATGGTGGCGCCTAATTATGCAAAAACACGATCAGCTTTAGCCAAAGAAATGGGCCTTGGACGCAAAAGCAAACGGAAAAAAGCTAAATAGTCATATTTTATGGTTTCTGTATAAATTTATATATAAAATTGCTTTTTAGAATGCACATTTTCTGTGGTGTTTTTTTGTGTGTGTCGCAATTTTTAGAAGGGGAGTTATATATAGCTTTCGTTACGAATTCGTTTGATCATTGATTTCAGACCATTGGATCGTTGAGGTGTAAGATTTTCATTCAAACCAAGTTTTTCAAAGAGGCCTTGAGCATCAGAGTTGCGAATTTCAGAGGCTTTTTTACCTGAATAAAAAGCAAGAAGAATATAAATGAGTCCACGTACAATATGGGCATCAGAATCACCTTGAAATGTTAAGATTGGGTCTTCTGAATTATTACGTGACGATAAAAGCCACACTTGGCTGACACAACCAGGAACTTTGTGGGCATCGTTTCGAGCACTTTCCGGAAAAGGCGGCAATTCATGGCCAAGCTCAATGACATAACGATAACGATCTTCCCAATTATCCAAAAGCGAAAAGTTCTCTATAATATTATTGATTGTTTCCGCCATTATCTTAGTCCTGTTTCCTTTTAATAATCATGTTGAATATATTTATTGATAGATAAGTATTTATTTTTCCTAACATAACAAATATGAAGAACGTTAAAAATTCTTATTTTAGGATAACATTGTATGATTTTGTAAGAATTCTTGTATTTCCATTTTTTGAGAAGCATTAGGGAGAATATCTATATATTTTTGTTCCCTAATATGTGCCCTAAATATTCATAAGCAGCTCTTGCACCGTAATATGCGCGTTCGCCAAGTAAACTTAAAAAGGACTTCCCTACTTTACAGGTTTCTATATTACGATCACAAAATGTTCCTAAGTCATTTAAAGCTTCCTTAAAAGCAATAATCACATCGCTTGTTATTATCTCATTATTTTTTGAGTTAGAAGAATGGTTACTGCTTGGATTTGCTACAAAAAATGAAATAATGATAAAAATAAAAAACAAAAAAAATGATAATTTGATTAAAAAACGTATCATGGGCAATCAATGTAGTGCAGTGGTAAATGCAATAAAAGGAGTATTTTACACACTGCTTCTTTATAAAAAATTTATAAAATGATTTTTTTATAAAATGGAGTACTCATTTATTGGTCCTATATCATTGGCTTTTTTATAAATATGATTACAATGTCGCTGTATAAAAATGGGATACATTGTCTATTCGGTAAAAAAAATAACACCAAAATTATGATGAAATATCATATAGTTAAAAGCTTATTATATATAATGAACGATGATAAAAAATAAGAGAGATAATCATAATCGTGCATAAGGAGTAGGAAGTTTACACCCCGCATTTTTAGCCTTTTATTCCACAAGAAAGTGTAGCGATAAGATAAGAATTACACACATATCCAATTTATTTTCTCTATTGTGTACATACTTATTTTAAATAATAATCCATCATTTTAAGCTTCGTTGAAAGGGCTAAAGGAGAGTCAAAATTTGTTATTTGGACTCTCTGTCGTTATAATATTTTATATTGTCTATAAAATTTTTACTGGCATGTTATGAAAATGATCAACATGTCGATAAAAATATTCAAAAAATAGATGCATCTCTTATAATTTCATCTCAAGCCAAGATTTTTCTATAACATTGTAAACATCAATTTAATTAATACTTATGAAAATTATTGAATATGAATAGAAGGAATTTATGCAAAAATATAATACCATTAAGAGATAATCGTTCTTACCAAACCGTTTACGAATAAGTAACCCTCTATATGTAAATTATAAAGAATAATGATGATTATCATTAGTTTAGCGTGATAGGAAAATATTCTCAACTTGATTTTAAACAATAGGCAAACATATGCTCCAAAAATGGAGAATGTATTATTGTTTAGATGATTAGATGTGATAATGCTCGTTTGAAAACATCAACATGATCTTGAGTATTAATCATTTGGTGTTTTCTTTGACATATTAAAGATTTGTAAAATATGAAATTGATAAAAGTTGATAAGAGCTCTTATTGATTTATCGACTTATAAATGGATATAATGAAACTGCTTATTTGAGAAGTTTGAAAGGAAAAAGCAATAATATCAATGCACTTCTTTCTAGCTTGAAATAAGAAATAATTTACATTCGTTTCTTTGTGAAAAATAAACGCAACTGAAAATCAAAACTAATGGCAAAAAAGCGAAAGACGTCCCGAAAAAAAACTGTAAAACAGCGTAAATACCATAGTAGTATTTTTATCACTCTTCTCCTGATAATTTTTCATTTTATTTTTTGGATCGCAAAAACTCTTTATTTCTATACACGAAAAAATACTTTATTTTTTGTTGGCTCTCTTCTTTTTATCATCAGTTTTTTCTTTGTTTCATTTAATGCTTTATTTTCACAAATGACAACACATCAAAATATTTTAACTCAAATGACGTTTTCTTCTGCTCAAAGTATAGGAAAAAACTCTAATTTATCCGAAAAAGAAGCAAAATCACCAGAATTCTCTCGTGTAACTTCACTCCATTCTCCAAATCATCACCACACAAATTCACCTTTTCCCCCTCAATCAGCAAGCATGCTGGAAAAGCAAAAAGAACTCGCAGAATTAGGACTTTATGATGGACCTTTAGATGGACTGGATGGACCTAAAACGCGTCGTGCCATCGCTTTATCGGAACAACAAGCTACTCAAAAAAGGCAAAATAATGTTTTATCCAATCCCACAACAGATGAAATTGCGATATTAATTAAACAGAGCGAAATAGAAATGGCAAATAATACAACAACAAGAAATATAACAAATTCGAAAGAAGCTATTTTAGATCTTTCTGTTGAAGATATTTTACAGGTGCAAAAAGCTTTACGTAATTTTGGTCATGAAGAAGTTCTTGTCACAGGAATAGAAGATCAAAAGACGATAGAAGCCTTAAAACAGTTTCAAAAAATGTTTGATCTTCCTATCACGGGAAAAATTAACCACACAATTTTGATGAAAATGCGTGAAATTGGTTTATTAAATTAAAGCGTATTCATCTATTATTATAAAAACAATCTCTTGATTAATAATGATCATTTATCATCTGCTTATTTAATGTCCCCCAATATAAAAATATTCCTCCACCGCAACCCCTTTTATATTAAATAATCAGAATGGTTTTCTTACACATTCCATATTCAATCATATAATTTGCTCGCAAGGAGGGCACGACCAGTTACAGAAAAAAGAAATCATTGTAAGAGAGCAAAGCACTTGTTTTAAAATTTTTATTGCTTCTGATGATAAATGAATACGAAATTCTGTTGTTGCATCACGCCTTCCTTTCATATTCTCGAGCCAGAAATTATCCATATTACTGTCAATTTGATTTTGTGAATATGACGCAAAGAATATGTATGAACACCTGTAAGAATAAGTGGGCGAAAAATCAATGGCGTTATGGTTTTTATTTTGCAAAGTGTTTTAAAAAAGCCGGCACATTTCTCCAATTCATTACTGAAAAGTTTTGTATTTTATGGCATTGTTTTCTAAAAAAACCGTGCTTTTGTTATTGCTTGTAAAGAAATATTCAATCCTCATTCAATCGCATGTTTGTGATAAAGACTAGAGCGTACTTTCTCTGCTCTTGTAGCTTTTAATGCCAAATGGGTGCAAACGTATTGTATATCTCTGTTTGTGTAATCTCTTAAAACAGGGAGGAAGCTTAATTTGGATAGAATATAAAGTTTTAAGGATAGAAACCACTTCTCATCTTGACCATTTTCTTTTCATTCAGCTTTACGACTTTCCAAGATATCTAAAGCAGTGCTTTCTTTTATAAATGATGGAGCTTATTTCTCACACTTTTATTTATCACGTGTCTTTTTAGGTTCACCCTCTCACGTAAAACAAAACGTGTCCCAAACGGAATATACTTTGCCATTCACGAGGCTTTCTTTAGAGAAGCATCTCTCAAAGTACCTAAGCCCATTTTGCAATAACGCCTATGAATAATATAATAGCAGCTCCACTAGGCGCTATCATCTTGACGCTTGTGAAGCAATTACCACACTGTACCTACCTTCAATGTTGCGATAGCTCTTGGCACTTGAAACGATTCATAAGAGGCATATCCTTGCTTTATTTTTTATCTACGTGGTTCTCCCGGCCTGTAAAGAGCAAAAAATATGGTTTTGATTGATTCAATTATAAAAGAAATTGAAATAAGAAAATCTTATGATAGTTGGGACTCTCATTCAATATGAAAAATTAAAATTATTATTATTATAATCAATATCTTATATAAATTTTAGATTCCTTCACAAGCGTAAAGATGATAGCGTACAGTGGGTTTTATAAACACTGGGGGGGATTTTATAATTTCAGGGAATTTTAAATAATCCCATTTCACGAGTGATGACGTGAAATGGGTTAAAAGACGTTTCTTCAAAACAGTCCATAAATGCACAAAATAAATGCATTTGTTTGGAACATTCTGTTTTGGGTGAGAAGACCATCCCCCTATTAAAAAGCAAATGTGTGAATCAACTACACAATAGTGGGTCACTCTCTATCAAAAGTCCCGTCAATATTGAAAGTATATTAATAATACATCTTTGTTCTATCCTGCTTTATATTTTCTCTCATAAATCTCTCAAAAATATACTTTCTTCACGTGATATAACTTATAGTGCATTCTAGAAGTGCTTTTATTTTCCTTAAGGAAGGAAATAAAAAGAATGTATATAAAAATTTATTTCAAGAGTAACGATACAATAAAAAATATTAACCCATTATATCCTTTTTGCTATTGCGGCCTGTGCTGCTGCTAAGCGAGCAATGGGAACTCTAAAAGGAGAACATGACACATAATCTAGGTTATTTTCTTCACATAAGGCAATAGAAGCAGGATCGCCTCCATGTTCACCACAAATTCCCAATTTTATTTTTGCACGCTTTGAGCGTCCACGCTGTGCAGCAATGCTAATCAGTTCTCCGACACCATCACGGTCAATAGATATGAAAGGATCTAGCTCTAAAAGACCTTTTTGAAAATAGGTTGCCAAAAAAGGAGCAGCATCATCACGGGAAATTCCAAAAGTAGTTTGTGTCAAATCGTTTGTTCCAAATGAAAAAAATTCCGCCGTTTCAGCGATATCATCGGCTCGAAGCGCTGCTCTTGGAAGCTCAATCATGGTCCCAACCATATACTGAATAGTGCTTCCCTTTTCTTTCATCACTTCCTCAGCAACCGCATCAATACGCGCTTTTACAAAATCGAGTTCAGATTTAAGTGCAATAAGTGGTACCATAATTTCAAGCATGACAGAAGATCCGGACTTTTGGGCAGCTTCTGTTGCTGCTTCAAAAATCGCCCGCGCTTGCATTTCGGCAATTTCAGGATAAGTAATAGCTAAACGGCATCCTCGTAACCCAAGCATAGGGTTAAATTCGTGCAACTGCTGTGCACGTTCAGAAAGCACTTCAGCAGAAACGCCCATAGCTTTTGCAACATCAAGAATTTCTGCATCGGTTTTTGGTAAGAATTCATGGAGTGGTGGATCGAGCAAGCGAATGGTCACAGGTAAACCAGACATAATTTCAAATAATTCACTAAAATCTGAACGCTGCATTGGCAAAAGCTTGGCTAATGCTTTGCGACGTCCACTTTCATCATGGCTTAAAATCATTTCACGCATGGCAACGATACGTTCACCAGAAAAAAACATATGCTCCGTACGGCAAAGACCAATACCTTCAGCCCCAAAAGAACGCCCCATACGGGCATCAGATGGTGTCTCAGCATTGGCGCGAACTCTTATACGTCGCATCCCATCAGCCCATTCCATTAATTTTGCAAAGTCTCCGCAAAGCTCAGGCTGCAACATCGCGACCTTCCCTTTGAAAATTTCCCCACTTCCACCATCAATCGTGATAATATCACCCTTTTTAAAACTTTCTCCTGAGGCAAGCAGTGTATTTGTGTTATAATCAATTCGCACACTGCCAGCACCAGAAATACATGGCTTTCCCATCCCCCGCGCTACAACAGCAGCGTGGCTTGTCATGCCGCCACGCGTTGTTAAGATTCCTTCAGCAGCATGCATACCATGAATATCTTCTGGGCTTGTTTCTACACGAACCAAAATAACTTTGCGCCCTTCTGCCAATGCTGTTTCTGCCTCTTCTGAAGTAAAAACAATTTCACCCGTTGCGGCTCCAGGAGAAGCCGGTAAACCACGTCCGATAATCAAACGTTCTGCTTTGGGATCCAATGTTGGGTGTAAAAGTTGGTCAAGTGATTTTGCATCAATACGCATCACAGCCTCTTCACGACTGATTAACCCTTCTTCAACCATTTCAATTGCCATCTTGAGAGCCGCACGCGCTGTGCGCTTTCCTGAACGAGTCTGCAGCATCCATAATTTACCTTTTTCAATGGTAAATTCGAGATCTTGCATATCCCGATAATGCTGCTCAAGTTTTTGTGCGATCTGACATAACTTCAAAAAAGCTTCGGGCATGATTTTTTCTAAAGACGGCTTATTTGAACCAGCAACAATACGTGCATTTTCTGTAATATTTTGAGGCGTTCGAATACCCGCCACAACATCTTCTCCTTGCGCATTTACTAAAAATTCACCGTAAAGTTCTTTTTGCCCTGTCGACGGATTGCGTGTAAAAGCAACACCTGTTGCCGAATCTTCTCCCATGTTACCAAAAACCATCGCTTGCACATTAACTGCCGTTCCCCAACTTTCAGGAATGCTATGTAAACGACGATAAGTAACTGCGCGTGCTGTCATCCAACTTGAAAAAACGGCTCCAATCGCCCCCCATAACTGTTGTTCCGGATCTTGTGGAAAAGGGCTTCCTAATTTTTCTTCAACATAGGTTTTATAAGAAATAATAACATTCTTCCAATCATCTGCTGTCATTTCTGTATCAATAGTATAACCATTGCGTGCTTTTGCTTCATCAAGAATCTCTTCAAAATACGAATGGTCTAACCCCAAAACAACGTTAGAATACATCTGGATAAAACGCCGATAACTATCATAAGCAAAACGTTCATTATTGGCTTGTAAAGCAATCGCTTTTACAGTTTCATCATTCATGCCAAGGTTCAGCACTGTATCCATCATCCCTGGCATAGAAGCCCGTGCCCCTGAACGAACAGAAAGCAAAAGTGGTCTTTGTTCATTGCCAAATTCACGTCCTGTTTGTTCAGCAACGCGTCTTAGTGCTTTGTTCACAGATTCTTGTAGCTCTTCTGGATATGATTTGTCATGGGCATAATAAAAATTACAAACTTCTGTTGTCAGAGTAAAACCGGGCGGTACAGGCAAACCAAGATTACTCATTTCTGCCAAATTAGCGCCTTTACCTCCGAGAAGATTACGCTCGCTTGCCCTTCCTTCTGAGCTGCCATCTCCAAAACTATAAACCCATTTTTTCATTGTACAAATCCTCCCATGTTAGTCAAAACATCATTCAACCTAGGCTCATTTAAAAGCAATGTTTTGATTTTAAAATCGGTAAAACAAAAAATATCGCTTCATAAATGCATAATACCAATCCTTCCAAAAGAAAAAGGACCACAAGTCTCACTTATCCACCTTCTGGAAGATTAAAATTTAGTTTTTAAGATGATTATCAATCACCGAAAAAAACTCTTCTACTTTCATAGCACCTTCATATTTATCACCATTGATAAAGAAAGTAGGTGTTGCTGTGACACCAAGTTCTTTACCACGCTCAAAAGATGCATTCACTTCATCTAAAATGGACTGATTTTTCAGACACGCAGTAAAACTTTCATCTGTAAAACCCGCCATTAAGCTAATTTTTTTTAACGGTGTCAGAGCATCTTTTCCCCAAACCCACTCATTTTGTTTTTGAAATAAAACTTCTATCAAAGGAAAATAGCGATCTTCTGGTGCGCATCGTGCTAACATAAAACCTGCTGTTGCCCGAGGATCAAAAGCATAATCGCGGAAAATCATTTTCACTTTTCCTGTTTTGATATATTTTTTACGAATTTGAGGAAGGATATCATTATAAAAATGCGCACAATGCGTACATGTCAACGAAGCATACTCAACAATGATGACTGGTGCATCCACCTCTCCCTCAAAGCGATCCTTTACTTTACCCGATTGAAGAAGCTCAGCCATATCCACTGTTGCAACGGGTTTGACCCCGTGAGCTAAAGCAACTGTTACACTGTTTTGTACAATCGTTATGAAGAGAAAAATTATTCCGAAAGATAAAAAAGAGCGATATTTTACCATAAATAATACTTTTCTGTTGTTATTAAACGAATAGGAATCCAATGCTTTCTCATATATTAAAGAAAAATATATAAAATATCTTGCTATTTATTATTTTTTTCCGAGAAAATGCAACAGCCAAGTTCATAAAGTGATTGGCGTAAGCTTTTATCTTCAATTCCTTCAAGCATTTTTTCCAAGCATTTTTTGTCTTTTTCACTCAAAGCTGTCTTTAGAGGCATATGATTCATAAAAACCGGCATACTCCTTTGCTCAATCTTGATGCGATCAATAGCAATATAGCCAAAAAATCCATTAATTCTATGAAGCAATTCCTCTGTTTCATGCATCAATTTTAATGCAGCAAATCCTTCACATGCGACAACAAGTGTTCCTGGCTTAAAAATGTCATCTTGATCTGCGCGACGTTTCCAAATAATTTTAAGGGGCATTGTATGCTCACTGATATCATAGCCCGCAATCTGTGACCAATGCTCTATAAGCGCGACATTAAGCCCTGTCCGTTTGCGTAAAACTGGATCAAGTATTTTCAATACCGTCTCAGAAAGAGAATAAAAAGCATATTTTTTGTGTTGTTTTCTCATTTTTAGATCATTGTTCAACTATTTACTCAATTACAATCATTTGTTTCATCTAAAAATTATCGCTTTCCCAATTTATAAAATATCAACACAATAGAAATTCTCTCCTCACCAGAATCTCGACAATAAAAATATAAAGAGCAAAAAATATGAATTACCAAATAAATGCTTTTTTCTTTTGCATTTTACATCTCCCTATGCTTGAAAACAATCATGTATGAAATTTCTTCGCACCTCCTTTCTTGGTACGATCAAAATCACCGACATCTCCCATGGCGGATTACCCCCAAAGAGCAAAAACAAGGTATCCGTCCTGATCCTTATCAAGTTTGGCTTTCTGAAATCATGCTTCAACAAACAACCGTTGAAACGGTTAAGCCCTATTTTAAAAAATTTCTGAAACTTTGGCCTGATCTTTCTTCTTTAGCAAAAGCCTCACAAGAAGACATCATGAAAGCATGGGCTGGACTTGGTTATTATTCACGCGCACGTAATCTTAAAAAATGTGCAAGACAGCTTGTTGAAAACTACGCGGGACAATTTCCACAATCTGTAAAAGCATTGCGAACTCTCGCGGGTATTGGAGATTATACGGCCGCGGCCATTGCCGCAATTGCTTTTAACCACCCTGTAGCAGTGGTTGATGGTAATGTTGAACGTGTGGTCGCTCGCCTTTTTGCTATCACTTCAATATTACCAAAAGCAAAAGCTGAAATTAAAGAACAAACACAAAAAATTACTGCTTTAAATCGTCCTGGCGACTTTGCTCAAGCAATGATGGATTTGGGAGCAACAATTTGTACTCCACGCAAACCATCTTGTTATATCTGCCCTCTTCAAAGTTTATGTAAAGCCGCAAAGATGCAACAAACAGAAGCTTTTCCAGTCAAAGCTCCTAAAAAAGAACGCCCTTCAAAAACAGGTACTGCTTTTGTGGTCCTTAATAAAAAGAGACAAATTTATTTGGAAAAACGACAGACGCAAAAACTCCTTGGCGGAATGACCCAAATTCCTAATAATATTGGCATGAACAATGAAAATGGGCTCCAAAACGCACCCTTTACTGCCAATTGGCAATTCAAAGGACAAATTACCCATGTTTTTACGCACTTCTCTCTAAAACTCGATGTTTACTATACTGAGGATATTCATGAAATGAATTGTGATAATGGTTGGTGGTGCAACATTCAGCATCTTGCCAAAGAAGCGCTCCCTACTGTTATGAAAAAAGCAATCTCCATAGCACTTCCCAATTCTTTCAGATTTTAATAACCTTCCCTATAAAATTTTTGCTCACAGAAACTTGTGCTATCTCTAGTGACTATTTCTTCCTCTGTAAAAGAAAAATTTAAGGAAGTGAAATGATCAATTTTTTCTACAGATAAAAATTAAGAAGGGATAGAAAAGCTTAGAAATCTTAGATTTAAATTTCAGGATTTATCCTCTTTTCACTTAATATAAGGAGCAAACCGGCACCATCACACACTTTGCCCAATCTCCAATGTTGTCGACAACCCTTGGGCACTTGAGATAGTTCATAAGAGGTATTTTTAATCCTTTCTTTAGCAATTTTTACTCACCCGCCCCCGCTTATGATACGCAAGAAAGTGATTTTGATTGCTTCAATATAAAATAGGTTTGAAATGAGAAAATCTCACGATATTCGGTGGGTTATAATTCAAGTTGAACAATTCCAACTTATCTTTATAAGTCACATATATTGCAATATTGCACGCACATCCATAGATATACATTCTCCCTCCCCCAAAACACTTAATTTTGAACTTCTGAACGAATTTTTTAATCCTATTATTTCATTTTCACAAAAGTATCTCGATTGATAATTTGACTATTTTGGAACTTGAATGAGAACATAGAGTGAAACTTCTTCATTTTAAGTTCTTCGACAAGACACATAAAAACACTCGCTTGCCGCTTGCAAGTAAAACTAGCATATAGATAACGCTTAAAAAGGCATAAATTGCCCGCATGTCTCTCTCAATTAAGAGCGGCTACACATGTCAATAAAATGAAGCGATCATCTTAGTTCATAAGACACCCGTTTTTAACATTTGTGAACGTATGATCATCCTTAAATGATCTATGGACTTCAACCGTCCATTTTCCTCATAATACCAAAAAGTCCAACCGTTACAACTCTGTGAATCTTGAGCCTTTCTTCCCATTGCATGAATGGAACCTGCTTCACCACCATGCATGATCGTACCATCAGCTCTTACAATAGCAGATACTTGCTTCTTGCGATCATAAAGAACTTCTCCAGGATAGAGTAAACCTGCTTCAAGCAAACTATTGAATGCTACACGTGGTTCTGCTTTTTTTCTATCCAAAATCGCCAGTTCTGGTTGCGCTAAAGGTTTAACCGCCGCAATTCTCTCACATGCTGCATCAATGTAATCTTGCTCACGTTCAATCCCAACAAAATCACGCCCTAAGAGCTTGGCAACAGCACCCGTTGTTCCCGAACCAAAAAACGGATCAAGAATAACATCACCCGGTTTACTAGAAGCCATAATAATACGCGCTAATAACGCTTGTGGTTTTTGTGTTGGATGTAATTTACGCCCTGCATCATCCTTTAAACGTTCAGCTCCAGTGCAGAGAGGGAAAAGCCAATCTGAACGCATTTGTAAATCTTCATTTGCTGCTTTTAGGGCATCATAATTAAAGGTATACTTTTTATCTTTTTGATCTCGCACAGCCCAAATAAGCGTCTCATGGGCATTTTGAAAGCGGCGCCCTCGGAAATTAGGCATCGGATTATTTTTGCGCCAAATAATATCATTAAGCATCCAAAAACCCAAATCTTGTAAGGCTGTCCCAACTCGAAAAATATTATGATAAGATCCGATAACCCAAAGCGTTCCATTGGGTTTTAACACACGACGGCACGCAAGCAACCATGCGCGGGTAAAAGCATCATAAGCAGCAAAACTCTCAAACTGATCCCATGCATCATCAACCGCATCAACAAGCGAATGATCTGGACGGTATAGCGCCCCATCCAATTGCAAATTATAGGGGGGATCCGCAAAGATCATATCAACGGAATGTTTTGGCAATTTTTCTAAAACGGCAACACAATCTCCTTTAAAAATTTTATTGCGCCATGGCATCTGTGAGGGAGTACGAATGAAATCTTTTTGAAGCTGAATAACTGTCATGAAAAACCCAACAAAATGAACTGAATTTGCCCTATAATCAATCAAAATAGTTTATAGGCCCGCATTACCAATCCATATTTACAAAATAGAGTAAACGTATCGTTAAAGTTCTGCAAAATTGATATTCGTTTCTATTTTTTTTTAAGTAAAAAAAATTTCATATGAATGAATCTTTATTTTTCTTTTTTTAATGTACTGTTCCCATATCTTTTATTTCGTAAAAGAATTAAAAATCATTTTCAAAGCGTATTTTTATGAAATAAGGTCCTCTTAATATTGTGTTCATGATATTGTTTTCATGAAAATTGTCCATCTCGTAACATGTAAAGGAATATCTTATGCCTCAGATAGATCTTGTTATTTTTGATTGTGACGGAGTTCTCGTCGACTCTGAATATCTTGCAGCAAAAATTGGATCTCAATTGCTTAAACAAACAGGATATGAAATATCAGCGGAAGAATTGAGTGAGCGTTTTGCAGGGCTTATCTTTCGCGATATTCTTAAACACGTTGAACTGGAAACAGAAAAACCAATTTCTGCTCATCTCATAGATCAGATGACCAATATTTTTCGTACACAAATAAAAACTGAATTACGGGCTATTGATGATGTAAGAGAAGCCATAGAAATTATTCAAACACGCTATCCCTATTGTATCTGCTCTAATGCAAAAAGCGTAGATATAAAAGAGATGCTCACCACTGTTGGTCTCTATGACCTTTTTGAAGGTAAAATATTTTCAGCACCTGAAGTTGGAACAAAAAAAACGAAACCCGCCCCTGATATTTTCCTTTTTGCCGCACAACAATTACAGGTAGAGCCTCAAAACACGATCGTTATAGAAGACTCACTTCACGGTGTCCATGCCGCCATAGCAGCAGGCATGCGTGTCATCGGCTTTACGGGAGGATCACATAGCTATCTTGGCCACTCTAATGCACTTGCAGAAGCTGGTGCCGAAACAGTTATCGCAAAACATGCTCATTTAGGAGAAGTCTTAGAAGCAATGGCAGTATGGCGTGATTTATTATAAAAAACTCTTGAATATATCAATTTGTAAACTCTTGTAAGGGGGAATTTTTACCCAAATGTCCTCCCCTTCTCACTTCTCTCCTTTTATAATAACTTCAATAAATGCGTGCTTCACAACACGGAGCGATTGCATCTCAATGTGAAGAAGAAAAAACATGGTCCCTCATCTAGAAACCATAAGTCTAACCATTGCACATGCTTTAAAAGAAGCAAAAAAGCTGAGAGACGAACGCATAAAAATCTCATTTTCTGGGAAATCTAACTTTTTGGGAAATCAAATCTACCGGTAAACTGCTTATCTCTCTCAAATCCAATATCCTAGTCCCAACATCAGGTGCCCATCCTGATAAATAGACTAGATTTGTCAAAAAAAAGAATATTACGATGCCTTGCTCAATAAGATGTGAAAATTGCTATGCTAAAACCACGCACCACTCAGCTTATTAAATACATTACACAATAGGAAAAATTGTATGCTATGTTCGTATTCACCATAGGAAAACACATTAAAATTCGCGAAATCTATAGAACATAAGAGTTTATTGAAAACAACAAAAGCACTCTTGCTGAGTTACAAAGGTTTATACTTCCTCAATCCAAATCTCGTAAATTTGTCGAAGATTTATTGACATTGCTGCCTAAACAGTATTTTGACAGCATCAATTGGTATAGCCTCTCTAAAGTCATAAAAGACTAAAAGCATATATCTTTATAAAGATATGCGCTTTTATAGGAAATATTTCTTACCAAGGAACTGATAATCACTATATTGTTTCATAATGATAATTTATCGTTATTCAAATTCAACAAAAAACACCAAATATTGTAAGATTATCTCATTTCAAATCTGGATATGTTAAATCAAATAAAAAAGGAATAAAAACGGACTCTTCATGAATCATCTCAAAAGCCAAGGATTGTAGCAATATTAGAAGTAAGCAAAGTGTATGACTGTGCCATCTTTCTGTCTTTATAAACGTTAAAGATGCTGATGCCCTAAGAATTTTATATTATGGGGCTTTATCATTATACCATTCATGCTGGACTGATAAAAAGCTCGCTCGCCTAACCTATACAACCTATCGCGATGCAAATATTGAACTCTCCCCTGAAGATATCGCGGAACTCGCAGCAGAACTTTATAAAAAGTTGCAAAAGCTTGTTCAAAACATCAACGACACGGAAAAAGTTGGAAGCAACTTTTCCTCTTCTAAAACTGCATTTAAAACATCAAATCGAGGCTGAAAGAGCATATCTAGAAGCTACATAAGATACGGCGCCCCTCTAAAAGGAAAAATGAAAGTGGAAATCTTTTTACATTAAATAACTAATAAATATATTAATAAGCAGTGTTTTTTATTCAATTTTTAGAGATTTCCACGCATATAGAAATCCTTTTTGCTTTTTTGGTCATTTTTAGGTGATTTTGCAGTAGTAAGATTCACTTTTTACTTCATTTTTTCAAAGGGTCTTCAAAGCCGATTTTCTTGACTTTTACAGACTTTTTAAAATCTTCAAAGACCTTTCAAAGCCTTTTCTCATTTTTACCGTCAAATTCCGATTTTTGCCATTTTTGGCTTTTTTTACAATTTTAACTGTCAAAATCCATTTTGACAAAACGTGCATTTAATGGTAAAAATTGTATATAAAAACAATAAACTATCACGTCTTCCTATCGTAATCCCATTGAGTATAAAACCTACTGTCAAATTACAATCGTAACGCCGCAAAAATTGGCAATAAAGGCCATGAAACCTTTGTGTTGCATCAATTTTGCGTTTTTTTGCTTTTTAAACTTTAGTAATACAATCTTGAAATTCGTGATAATGAGCAATTAAAATGCTAAGATCAATACCACAAGCGGTTATTATATTTGCATCAGAGTCAAGAGCATACCGTTTACAATTACCAGAACCGCGCATAACAATAATGAGACCTTTATCAAAAAGATGCGGAAGTCATCTACTTACATGAACAGTAGTACAACCGATTTCCAGACCAATCTTATAATTTCTTTTAAAAGCTATTAGAATTTTACCTTTTTCAAAAGACGTAACGGGTACAGTATTTAAAAGTTTAGTCAATAAAAGAACTTCCGTTCCTTTTATAAACCCAATTGAAAGTAATTCCTGTACGAGAAAAATAAGTTGGCTTCTACTAATATGACCAATATTGGCATGATCAGCAATTTTTATATATTCCCAGTGCTTTGAAGTTAGTTTTCTACCAGACGTTTTTTTCCTCCTAACAGAGGCAAAAAATATCCCTTTTCACAAAATTCCTCTTACAAAATATGTTATGATAAATTAAACTGGAAAATGTGTTTTAACTTTAATTTACTGTACAGTGTATTTGTATAGATATTTTAGAAGCCCTTTACACAGTTGGATTTTTATTTTTCTGCCATTGTGTTTCCCTTCTATTTGAAATGACTTACATTTTTACCAAATGAGTCAAAATATAACTCACTTGAAAAGAATAAATAAAAAATTCAACATAGTTAAAATTAGGTCTCCGTATTTCTATTCTTCAATCCGGTATCGTTGTGAGAACAGCATGCTTTCCATTAAAACAAGGTTTGAATTGATAAAATACCAAGCTCTATGATTTTGTTTAGCAATAATACCAACTTTTTCTAACTCAGCTGCACCACGAAAAAAGGTTGTTGGTGATAATGCTCGTTTTTTGTCTTGAGACACAAGCAACATTTTTCAAACAGCTTTCTCCAAAACCACTGTATTCGTGCGGATTAATCTGTTTTGGAGTATCAAAGTCAAAACTAAAAAACTTTTATTCCTGCTTCTTTGGATTAAAAATGCACGCAACATTGACAATAATCTGCTCTTCTAAGTCCTTAGTAGAATGCACACTATCATTCATGAAAGAACACTGATCGTACCTAACGGTTTGCTTTCTTTGTTTAGCTGAGTATACCAACAGTTATTTGTGGTAATAGAATTTCCATACGTAGCAATAAATTCACCTTACATTAAGAATGGAATCTTCAGTTATTGCCAAATTTATTTCATGTTTTTCTGAAAAAAATATTTCTGCCAACATATGAACATTCAAATGAAAGAAATTAAATTGTGACAAGAACATATTCTTCATACAAAAATCCCTCCCTCCATGAAAATGAAATTTGTACTGATAACTAGATTATTAAGACACGTATCATACAACAGAAATGGCACTCAAAAAGTAATTGATATACCTACAATTCACGTGATTTAAAAAGAAAACGAAAAAAAATCATAAAGGTATTCGTTGTTGGGATTTAAGCAATCTTTGATCTATCTTGTCGCTTTTATCTTATCCTTGCAAACATATTATGCTCATCAAGTCAATCATGACGAAAGCATCTCTCTTATGTGTTATGATGGAAGAATTAATAAGTAAAAACTCAATATAACCGATAGAGCATTTTACAGTGGTTTAAACAAACTCACAAACAAAGAAGTTTTGAAACCAAAATCACCTAATCAACATTGGGTGGGGCCTATTCCATTCTCCAAAGAAGATAAAATTACTTTTAGGAAAGAATATCAAATAGAACCATCCTCTACCAAACCGGATATTTCATCCGATGAATATCAAACAGATATCGAAGATTTTACAAAAAAATAACTTGTATCATTTATCGCATTGTATATACTATGAAGCATCTTGATTTAAGTGCGTGAGGGGGAAATAATGCCAAAATTACAGATAGGCAAAAAGGGATTGCCCTTTTTTCTTTTATGGCTTTGTGGTCCGTTAAAATTTAATACTAAGCATTATAATGGTTATATGTTTTGCGGCATTAGCCAGAATTTCTATTGCAATACAACTTTTAACGATAAGTTGGTCAATATCATTAATATACATTATGATTTTGTTGTTTATTTCAAGTTTTGGCTCTTTCCTTCTCATGTTTTATGATGATAAGCTTATAAGGTATTTACAGTAATTGTTTACACATTCTCCCATTAACAACGCTAATTAAAAAACAAAATTATAATCACTAAACCTGTCTTCCGATACAGTAAAGAGATTACTTTGCATCTTGAATAATACTATTAATACATATGATATTTAAAGATGGATAAAATGAAAAAAATTATTTTAATATGCATGGCTATATTGACTATAGGATTAAGTATTGCTGGTTGTGGTAAAAGTGAAGAGGAAAAACGTAAAGCCCAACAAGAAGAACAAGCTAAAAAGTTTTTTGATGAAGAATTAACCTCTACAGATCGTAGTCATGCATTTTAAATAAATACCCTACGAACATAAAATGTGAGTTATCAATCTCGAAATAAAGAAGCTACCATCTATTTCTGAAAATAAACCATAGCTTTGAAAAAAGCATGTCAAGGTAAAACCTATATTAAAAAGATTTTTAATATGGTAAAATTAGGGGTTGCAATCTTCTTTTTAGTTTCTTCGATTTACAACTATAACCGCTCTATAAACTTTTGCCTATAACCATGCTTTTAAAACCGCGTGAGAAGGAGAAGGCAAGCCATTTGGTTCTAGGTTAAGGTCCTCCCCCGTTAGGCGTGCCTTTAAAGGCTTTGCCTAACCTTAATTAAAATCTAAGGCTTGTTAATTTTCTTAACAAACGCTGGTTTGATGTCATGATTTTGGGGTACATTTCGGAGAGTTTGAGAAGCGGATAGCCTCTCATTAAAAAAAGCGAAATGACATTATAGGGGAAGGAAATGCGCTCTCATATAGCACTACTTGCAGATACCAACCTATACGCGTAAGCGAGCTTTAAACACATTAATTTTCCAAACACATTAATTTTCCGTAGCGAGAGTTATCCACTCAGATCTATGTCGCTTGTGATCAACTTTAAAGCTGTTAAGGCTTGTTGTGGCATATTGTCTTTATTTTAAAGAGCACTGAAGAGAATTCTTTATCAATTATGGTCAATGGGATTATAGCTCCCGTGATCTCTTCTCCACTCTTCTGGTTGTTGAAATTGGCTCGACCACAAGCCATTTTTTTCTTTTTGAGCGGTCAATTGTAAGTTTTTATAGTCTGCTGGTGAGGGAAAATGCTGCTGATCTTTTGTCAAAACCATCAACCCTTCTGCAAGCCCTAAGCGTGCCAGATCCACTCCATCCACAAAACATTGTGCATAATGAACCTGTTGAATGACACGGGATTGCCGACAGGTAACATTTTTGTCGATTGTTTTTGAAACAAGCCAAGCCGTTACAAAAGCACCGCACGGCCACTTAACGCCATTGCGTGAGGCAAATTGCCTCATTTCACAGCTTTCCACACCATATAAGCGGATATCACGGACAATCTTTTTTCTCCATCCATCATCCACGGGTGTGATCATTTTAAAGGTCACACCACTTGTGACCTGAATAGCACCGGAATAAACCGGCACATTTTCTTCATAAAATTGTGATGCGATTGGTTCTGAATGTAATACCACATTTTGTTGGTTTGCATCTTGTTGATTTGCATAATCTATCAATTGTGACTTTGGATTTTGAATGGGATTTTCTATTGTTTTTTCTGATCCTTTTAAAAAAGAAGTTTGCATAAGTTGTTCATTATTTTTACTTAAATAAAAGTACCCCAAAATAATAATACAAATTAAGACAATATATTTAGGCGCTGCTCTAAGATGTTTTAAAAGTATCATTTTGAATATTACTTTATTTTATTGTTGATTAACTGAGAAAATATTAAATATTATTAATTTATCGATAGAAAAAATTATTTTTTTCATTTATATGATTCCTGATTAATATTTCGAATATTAATTTTACGATCAACTTAAAACATAAAGCGGGGAAATTTTCATGAAAAACATGAATAATTTGTTCAGTTGTGAACATACCTTACAAAAAACTACTCTATCCAACACACAAAAGAAATGGCTAACCACAGCATTGATGCTTTTTATTGCTTTCCTTGCACTGAGTGAACCAGCATTTGCAGAAGGCTTCGGAAAAATTGACGATGCACTTCAAAAAATAGTAAAAGCTTTAACAGGACCTATTGCAACATCAATTGCCACCATTGCGGTTGCTGGTGTTGGGCTCGCATGGATAGCTGGTTATGTTGAAATGCGTAAAGCATTTTTTGTTTGTGTTGGCATTGGTATTGTTATGGGTGCATCACAAATCGTATCAATGCTTAAAGCTTAATTAACGTGCTCTAGCATTTTCAAAAATCATGAAAGAGCATGAGAAGCTAACGGAGGATACGTTGTTTCTTGCTTGCACGCGCCCTGCAATGATTGCAGGCGTGACGGTGGAAGCTATGGGATTAAATGGGATAGGATCGATGATATTGTTTATTATGGCAGGCAATATTTTTCTTCTAACCTTTGGCGTGATGATACATTTCATATTCAAGGAAATCCTGAAACATGACCATAACAAATTTCGTATTCTTCTAACATGGCAAAAGACAACTATTTTTTCCAGAAATTCTAGTCTATGGGGTGGAGGAAGTATTTCTCCATTACGATTAATTCGTAATTATGAGGAATTAAAATGAAAACAGCAGAGCGCAAGCGTGAAAAGCAGCCAGAGGCGATCATCCCTTACGTGCGCCATGTAAACAAGCATGTCATTGCACTGGATTCACGCGCGCTCATGATGGTTGTTAAACTTGAAGGCATTAACTTTGAGACAGCGGATATTATTGATCTGAATGTGCTTCACGAACAGCTGAATAATCTGTTTAAAAACATTGCTGATGAACGGATAGCGCTTTATAGCCATATTATCAGGAAGCGTGAAACGGTTTATCCGGATGGTACTTTCAGATCAACATTTGCGAAGCAATTGGATGATAAATATCGCGAACGGATGATCTCTCAAGAGCTTTATCGCAATGAACTCTATCTTTCAATTTTGTGGAATCCTCACGTTGATAAAACGGATAAATTAGCGGAATTTTTCAAACGTTTAGGCAAAGCCAAGCAAGAAAAAACGGAAGTTGATGAAGAATCCATTCGCAAGCTTGAAGATATTACGACAGATGTCATTCAAAATTTAGAGCGTTATGGCGCAAGAAGATTGAGTCTTTATGAACATGAAGGCAATATTTATTCGCAGCAAAGTGAGTTTATTCACCAATTGGTGGGGGGGCGTCGTGAACGCATACCGTTGACATGGGGGACGATAGCTTCGACGGTTTACTCAGATCGTCTTATTTTTGGAAAAGAAGTCATAGAAATACGCACTGAAGCGGGACAGCGATTTGCGGGCATGTTTGGTTGGAAAGAATATCCAGCAAAAACGAGAGTCGGCATGGCGGATGGTCTTTTAACGCTTCCTTTTGAGTTTATTTTTACGCAATCTTTTGTTTTCAAGAGCAAAAATGTTGCCAAGCAGATTATGGGTCGCAAACAGAATCAAATGGTCAATGCGGGAGACCGTGCGGGCTCACAAATCATGGAGCTAGATGATGCGCTTGATGATCTTGAATCGAATCGTTTTGTTTTAGGGGAGCATCATTTATCGTTAGCGGTTTTTGCCGACGAGCCACAAGAGTTAGCGGATAATCTTGCCAAAGCGCGTTCTCGTCTTACCGATGGTGGTGCTGTGATAGCGCGGGAGGATTTAGGGTTAGCGGCGGCTTGGTGGGCACAATTGCCTGGCAATTATGCCTATCGCACCCGCTCTGGCGCGATAACCAGCCGCAATTATGCAGCGCTTTCTCCATTTCATTCTTTTCCGGTTGGCAAAATAGATGGCAATGTGTGGGGACCAGCGGTAGCCTTGATGAAGACTTCAGCTGGTTCACCATTTTATTTTAACTTTCACTTTGGTGATTTAGGCAATACGTTTGTTTGTGGTCCCTCTGGTTCTGGGAAAACGGTTATTGTCAATTTTCTTTTAGCACAACTTCAAAAGCATGATCCCAATATGGTCTTTTTTGATAAGGATCGTGGTGCGGAACTTTTTGTCAGAGCGGGTGGCGGCACCTATATGCCTTTGAAAAATGGGAAACCCACAGGCATAGCACCGCTAAAAGGCTTAGACTATAACAATCCAGCAGATAGAGTCTTTTTGCGGCAATGGATTATCAAGCTTGTTTCTGCTGAGGGTCAAAAGATCAGTGAAGCGGAAAGACAAGACATCACGGCAGCTGTTGACCAGCTTGCTCTATTGCCAAAAGAACAACGGACGATCTCCGCCTTACAAATGTTTTTTGACACCACACACAGGGAGGGGATAGCGGGACGATTAGAGAGATGGTGTAAAGGCAATGCCTTAGGGTGGGTTTTTGACAATCCTGATGACGACATTGGCATTGATGCAAAATTTATTGGTTATGACATGACGGATTTTTTAGACAATAATGAAATTCGTCCACCGCTCATGATGTATCTTTTTCATAGAATTCTGTCTCTGATTGATGGGCGTCGTATTATCATTGTCATTGATGAGTTTTGGAAAGCCTTAGAAGACGATTCCTTTAAAGCCTTTGCGCAAGACAGGCTGAAGACCATTCGGAAACAAAATGGTTTGATGTTGTTTGCGACACAATCCCCCAAAGATGCGATTAATTCGACCATTGCCCACACCATTATAGAGCAATGTCCAACACAGATTTATTTTCCCAATCAAAAGGGCAATCATGGGGATTATGTAGAAGGTTTTAAATTATCGGACAGAGAATTTAACCTGATACAATCAGAATTAAGCCGTGAGTCACGGCGTTTTCTCATCAAACAAGGGCAAAGTTCAGTTGTAGCAGAGCTGAATTTACGCGGCTTTGATGATGAAATAGCCATTTTAAGTGGCACCACCAAGAACATTGAACTCCTAGAGACCATTATGGATGAAGTTGGTGAATCTCCAGAAAAATGGCTTCCTCTTTTTCAAGAAAGGTCAAAACAATGAAAAAACTTTTATTGGCAACAGCCGTCTGTGCAATTTCTTTGGGTTTAACAACCAATTCATTTGGTTTTGGCGGTATTGTATTTGATCCCAAGGCTTTTGGACAAATGATTAAACAAGTTCAACAAGGCCAACAACAGCTTGGCAAATTGCAAGAACAAATTCAACAAGGTGCAAAACAGCTTGAGCAATTAAAGAGCCAACTCGATCAAGCCAAACAATTATATAACTCTTTAAATGTCAAGCCTGACATCTCGGGATTGAAAGAAATGTTTAACAAGCAAGGGAGCAGTGGCGCCCTTCCTTCTGACTTTAATCACTTTCAACAATCGATGGGCAGCGGCGGTGGCGGCGGCGGGAGCAGCAGCAAAAACGCGCAAAAATGGCAAGAAGAACTTAAATACAAAGAGCCCTCAGGCGGAGCAGATTCAAAAGAGGCAGTTGATGCTTTTTACGCAGAGGAAGTGAAAAAAGCCGAGCAGCGCGTAGTAGGACAAGCAGCAAAAGGCCAAGACGTCTACGAAGAAGCCAGTGAAACACAAAAAAACATTAACAAGCTGCTTGACGAACTTGGAAGTACTGAAGATGCGGGTAAAATTCAAGGCATTCAAGCACAACTAGAAGCGATACAAGCAAAACTCCAAACACAAGTCCTTCAAATGCAAGCCGCCGCAATGATTCAACAAGCAGAAGAAAAAGCGGCAGAAAGACGTGAAATAGAAGAATTTAAAGCACGAACCAAAGCTTTAGCCCAAAAAATGCGTGGTCAATAAACGAGAAAAAAGAGGGGCTTGAACATGAACAAGATCATCATAACAACATTGCTACTTTGCACAGGGCTCATCACAGCTGGCTGTGAAAAAACCTACAGCGTAGAAGAATTTAAAAAAGATCACAAATTATACGAAAAATGGAAAATGAAATGTATGACATCAGGGGATCTCGATTCGCAAAATTGTAAAAACGCAGAGCAAGCTTATCGTGAGAGTCTTCCAACATGGGGATGGGGGAGAACTGGCTCTACAAATGACGATAAACAAGAATCTGAAAAGAAACAGGACAATAAATAATGAATAAAGTTCTCATAACAACATTGCTACTTGGCACTGGAATTATCGCTGCTGGATGTGAAAAAACCTATAGCGTCGCAGAATTTAAAAAAGATGAAAAATTACGCCTAGAGTGGGATGCTAAATGTGCATTCGCAGGAACTTCAAAAAATTGTGAAAACATGCGTTTAGCATTTTTAGAACTTGAAAAAGAATATGAAGCAAAAGCTGAAGAAAGAGCACGTGAAGCAGCAGAAGAACGGAAAAAAAGTATGGATGAACTTTGGGCTGAACAAAAAGCTAGACAAGAAAAATGGGAAGCTGAATTTGAAGCAAAACAACGGGCTAAAGCCGAACGAGAAGCGAAAGAGCGCGCGGCAGAAGAACAACAAAATAACCATTAAATTATAAAAATATACAATGAAGAGCGGAGCATCTCAATGGCAGTAGAAAGCAAAGGCGTATTTACTTGGATAGATGATATGTTGATGAATCCCATTACAAAAACAATGGATAGCGCCATTACACATCACTATTGCACTTTAGCTGCTCAACTTAAAGAACCTTATAAGCTATACAATAGATTTATGGCAAGATTATGTCGCTGCCCTAGATTTATCATCACTGGTTATAAAAAACCAGAACATAGCAGAATTTAAAGATTGTGCTCAAAACTCAAAAACTGAAAGGAAAAAGGGGAAATATCGATGAATAAAGTTCTCATAACAACATTGCTACTTGGCACTGGAATTATCGCTGCTGGCTGTGAAAAAACCTATAGCGTCGCAGAATTTAAAAAAGATGAAAAATTACGCTTAGAGTGGGATGCGAAATGTGGATTTGCAGGAACTTCAAAAAATTGTGAAAACATGCGGTTAGCATTTTTAGAACTTGAGAAAGAACGTCAGGCAAAAGCTAAAGAAATATGGAACGCTACATTTGGGATAAAAGAGCGTGCTGAGAAAGAACAAAAAGCGAAAGAACAAAATAATAATTAAATTATAAAAATACACAACGAATAGCGAAGTATCTAAATGGCAGTAGAAAGCAAAGGCATCTTTACTAAGATAGACAATATGTTGATGGATCCCATTACAAAGACAATGGACAACATCTATTGCGCTTTAGCTGCTCAAGCTAAACACTCACATGCATTTTGCATTACATTTATGGCAAGATTATGTCACTGCCCTAGATTTATCATCACTGGTTATAAAAACCGATAATCGAGCATAATGTAAAAATTGTGCTCAAACCTTGTAAAACTGAAAGGAAAAAGGGGAAATATCGATGAATAAAGTTCTCATAACATCATTGCTACTTTGCACAGGACTCATCGCTGCTGGCTGTGAAAAAACCTATAGCGTCGCAGAATTTAAAAAAGATAAAAACTTACGCCTAGAGTGGGATGCTAAATGTGGATTTGCAGGGACTTCAAAGAATTGTGAAAACATGCGGTTAGCATTTTTAGAACTTGATAAGGAACGTCAAGCACAAGCAGCAGAAAGAGAGCGTCAAGCGGAAGAGAACAATCGCAAAAGAGATGAAAAAGATATGGCTGAAATGAGAGCCAGAATTAAAAAAATGAGAGAAGAGAATCAAAAATTCCTTGCTGAACAAAAAGCAAAAGAGCGCGCGGAAGAAGAACGAAGAGCAAAAGAGCGCGCGGCAGAAGAACAACAAAATAACCATTAAGACATAATGAAGAGCGGAGCATCTCAATGGCAGTAGAAAGCAAAGGCATCTTTACTAAGATAGATAATATGTTGATGGATCCCCTCACAGAGACAATGGGTAAAGTCATTAACAACCTCTCATCAAGCTTAGGTGCTCCGCTTAAGCTATCTTGTACAATTTACATTATATTTATGGGCTACAATATCATCTATGGGCGCTCTTCCATGCCCTTATGGGAATTTATAGTAACAACTTTCAAACTCGGCATCGTTGTTTCACTTGCCACAAAGGCTGCTCTTTATAATGAGTGGGTCAGTGGTATATTTTTCCATGATCTGCCGAATGCCATTTCAAATGTCACACAAGGAGCACATGTGGATCAGAATGTATGGGATAATATGATAGACAAAGCTGGAGCACAGGTTTTGGACGCAGCAAACCAATACACAGGTCTGACTCAAATGGGGATGTTTATTGCGACATGGATTGCTGGTTTTATCTGCCTAGTAGTTGCTGCCTTTTTTTGTCTAGTCGGTTTTGTTGTTTCATTATTTGCTAAACTGGGATCATTTCTTGTCCTATCAATAGGACCACTCTTCATAAGCCTCTATATGTTTTCCTCAACCAGAAAATTCACAGAAGCATGGTTAGGGCAAGTTGCAAACTTCATCATTTTATATGTGTTAGTCGTGCTGCTTGGTGGTTTATATGTCAACATTTCAATGAAAGTTTTTTCAGGAGATATTAAAAATATCTTCACTACTTTAATTCAGTTCTTGGTTGTTGGTATTGGTGGTATTTTTCTTTTCCTCAGACTTCCTGATATCGCATCAGCTTTAGCCTCTGGGGGGGCTTCTCTTACAGGATCAGGACCAGTTGCTAAAACAACGGCTCAACTAACAGGTAAAGCTGCTAAAGCAACAGCCAACACGATAACGAAGGGCGTTAAAAAATTAGCATCACTATTAGCAAAGGTCTAAGTTCAAATGCGGGAATTTAAAAAAATTGGGATTATCTTACCATTTCTCCTTCTCAGTGGCTGTGTGTCTTCACCAAACACACTGAAGTCACTCCCAAAGTGTGATGGATATTCTAAACGTCCACTCAACAGATCAATGTGGAATTGGGAAGGGAAAAAACCCACGCCCACACCCATTATCATCAGTAACAACACCCCTTCAACCCTAAAAGAAGGGAAGCTGGAAATGCTTCTGGCACAAAAATTAACGGATGAAGAAATCAAATCTTACAAAAATTGCGGGCAAAAAGCATGAAAGAAAAAGATATAGAACAATACATTGCTGAAGCACACTCGTTCGATCAAGATCGCATGCTCGCCTCACGCCGCACCACCCGCGTCTCGCTTGCCATTGCCGGCATCGCCGTTGCGGTTGCAATAATGTCTTCTCTCGCGGTCATCACCCTCACGCCCCTTAAAACCGTGGAACCTTTTGTCATCCGTGTGGACAATTCAACCGGCATCACTGAAGTTGTGGAAGCCTTAAAAGAAGGTCCCACCAATGTCGACGAAGCAATCACACGCTATTTTGCTGCAAAATATGTCCGCTCCCGTGAAGGCTTCACCACAGAAGAAACACAACACAACTTCGAAACCGTCTCTCTCCTCTTCTGAAGAACAGGAAAGATTTGCCAGCTGGTATGGAGCAAGAAATCCCCAAAGTCCTCAAATTCTTTATAAACACGCCAGTGTCACCGTCACGATAAAATCAATCTCCTTTATCAATGACGATGTTGCCCAAGTGCGTTACTACAGAACAATCCATGACAATGAAAACAACAAAGAATTCATCACCCACTGGGTTGCAACTCTCACCTTTGAATACATCAACGCCCCTATCTCTGTCCAAAATCGTCTGATAAATCCTCTAGGATTTATTGTTAGTGAATATAGAACTGATCCGGAAGTGGTCAACTGATCATGACAAAAAAAATTCTTTTTCTTATTCTCAGCCTCCTCGCCCTTTCTCCTACACCTTGGAGCAACGCCAGTATTTTTCCCACCCGTGCGCCAAGTGATAGCCGCATTCGCTTTATCAACTATGATGCCTATAATGTCACAAAAATTATTGGCTCCATACGCTCATCGGTACAAATAGAATTTTCTGCCAATGAAGAAATTGCCCATGTGGCCATTGGCAACAGCGTTGCATGGGAAGTTGCCCCCGCTGGCAATATTCTTTTCCTCAAAGCAAGAGAAGTCCAACCCATTACCAATCTCCAAGTCGTCACCACAAAGCTTGATGGCTCAAAGCGCTCCTATCAATTTGAACTCATGGTCAAAGATGGGGAAATTTCCTCTGGACAAGAAACATATTTCCTTGTGAAATTTCGCTACCCACAAGAAGAAGCAGAACAAAGAAGACTCGCCGCCCTTATGCGACAAGAAAAACAACAAGCCCAGCGTATTGATAATGTCTTCAACGCATATGAAACCTACGGACCACGCAATTGGGCTTACACCGCTCAAGGCTCTATTACGCTCGAACCCTCCTCCGTTTACGACAATGGCAAAACCACAACATTTACATTTCCAGACAACCAAGAAATCCCTGCCATTTACATCGTCAACAATGACGGTACAGAATCGCTGGTTCCCAAAACCACAAGAGGCAACATGGTTATTGTCCATGCCATTAGCGCGCACTTCACCTTAAGAAAGGGAAAAAACGTCCTCTGCGTCTTTAACGAAGCCTATCAACCAAAAGGCACAAATCCAAATACCGGAACAACCTCACCATCTGTTGAACGTAAAGTTGCATCAGATCTTTAAACATCTTTAAATTTTAAATAAGCGGGAATTGAAGGGGACAACTTATGAGTGATAAAACCACCATAGAAGATCGAGGATCAATAGGGGATAAACGCAACAATATCTCACAAAGCCTTGGCAAAAAAATAGTTGTCGCAATTGCCTGTATAGGAATCTGCGGCTATGTGCTCTGGAACATCTTATCCACCCCCACAGAACAAAAAAACACCGCAAAAGCTCATAAAAAACAAGAACAAAGCTTTCACAACACCCTCGCGCCTTTAGAGCTCGTCCCCTCTGACCCGCGTGCCAACATAGCGCCAATAACCTTACCACCCCCACAACCACTCGCACCAGAACCCAAAAAAGATGACCCACTACTTGATGCCGCAAGACGTGCCCCTGTTCTCGCTTTTGCCAAAGGCTCTAAATCTGAATTAAAAGACATCGTCAACACTGCTCTAAACCCCCTTGACAAATTCCATGCCCTTGAAAATCTCGCGAATGCGCAAAATTCTCCTGCCCTTCAAAACACACAAAATTTTGCAACCCTTTTAAAACCCACCACAACAGAAGAAACAAAAGCAAAACTCATCGGCAATAGAAACTTTATCATCGCCATGGGAACCTCTATCCCCTGTATCTTAGAAACGGCATTAAACAGCGACCAACCAGGCTTTGCAAGCTGCATAATCAACCGTGATATCCTCTCTGACAATGGGCGCGTTGTTTTGCTTGATAAAGGAACCCAAGTCATTGGAGAATACCGCGGTGGGATAAAACAAGGTCAATCTCGCCTCTTTGTGCTCTGGACAAGAGCCAAAACCCCAACCGGTGTCATCATTCCCCTTGCCTCACCAGCAACCGACACTTTAGGCAGAGCTGGTTTTGATGGCAACATCAACACCCATTGGTGGGAACGCTTTGGCTCTTCCCTTTTACTCACCGTTATTGATGGTGCCACAACCGCCCTCACCAACAGAATGCAAAAAAAATCCAATAAAGCAGGTGCAAACAACTCTGGAGGCGGTGGCTTTGAAGGCGCCGACAACATTGGAAAAGATACAGCCACCATTGCTCTTGAGAACCAAATCAACATCCCCCCTACCTTAGAAAAATACCAAGGCGAACTGGTCAATATTTTTGTGGCAAGAGATCTCGACTTTTCCTCTGTCTATAAACTAACGCTCACACACAAAAGGAACAACGCTTACTCCCGCTCAACCCCAAGCTACTCCTTTTTTCATTAGTCACTCTCACAGTCAAATACACCCCATAACCCTCATAAAATCCATAAAGTAAATAAAGTCACATTATGCCAACAGCAAAAAATGCAGAACGAGCCTCCATCGTTTTAACAAAATTAAAGATCTTAGATGAGTTCCTCAATAATGAAAATTTATTTGAAATTGTCGTCAATCGCCCCGGCGAAGTGATCGTCGAAGGTCCCAATGGTTGGCAAACCCACATTCTACCAGAACTAACCTACAGCGAGCTAGAAGGCATTGCAAAAGTCGTTGCTGCCTACACAACACAAAAAATCAGTGTAGAAAACCCTGTTCTGTCCGCAACACTCCCCAATAACGAACGCATACAAATTGTTATGCCTCCAGCTGTTGCAGCCAACACCATCAGCATGACAATTCGTAAACCTTCATCGCGCACCTTCTCCCTTGAAAGTTTACACGAAAATCAGTTGTTCTCTGTCGCACAAAGTGTCAGTTTCACACCCACGCAACAAATGACTGAACGGCTATCCGAATTGTCTGACACAGAAAAAGAACTCACAGACCTCTTTATCGCGAAAGATTTTTGCACATTTTTAGAACGCGCCGTTATCACTCAACAAAACATCTTAATATCTGGCAAAACCGGATCGGGAAAGACCACCCTCTCCAAAGCTTTAATTGCCAAAATCCCTGACTATGAACGAATTCTTACCATTGAAGACACCCCAGAACTTGTCGTTCCGCACGCCAACAAAGTCCAACTTTTTTATTCAAAAGATAACCAAGGCTTAGCAAAAGCAGGCGCAAAAGAACTCCTTGAATCAGGCTTACGCATGCGCCCTGATAGAATCCTTCTACAAGAGCTGCGTGATGGTACAGCCTTTTACTATATCCGGAATGTCAACTCTGGTCACCCAGGCTCTATTACCACCGTCCACGCCTCAACAGCCCTTGCCGCCTTTGAGCAAATGACCCTTTTAGTCAAAGAAAGTGACGGTGGCGGTAATTTAGCAAGAGAAGATATCCGCGGCTTATTAATCTCGATGATAGATGTCATCATCCAATGCAAACGTTTGGAAGGAAAATTTCGTGTAACAGAAATCTATTACGACCCCTTCAAACGCCGCGATGCTTTTTAAAAAAACAATACCCTCCCTCCTCTTATGCCAATAGAGACTTTTTAAGAGCACGATTAATCGCTTCAGGTTCATTTTCAATGATTGAAAGTAACAAACGAGAAGAAGTATCTATAGAATATCGTCCCTGTTCCCAATCACGAATGCGCCCCACAGAAAAACCAAAACGCGCCGCAAATTGAATCTGTGTCAGCCCAATATTTTTTCTGATCTTTTTTACATCAACATTTGCAGGAATATGGATACCAAATTTTGTAACATCCGCTTCACCTTTGGCATAGGCAAGAGCTTCACGAGCACCTTGTAATATACGAGATCTTGCTTTACTTGTCTTATCCATTATTTTCCCTTTCGATATTCATCGATAAGTGCAGTTAAAATTTTCTTCAACTCATTCTTCTCTGATTTTGTCAAATTTTCTTGAGATAATTTACTGTAAATATCTTCGATCAACACCGGAATATTTTAACCACCGAAAAAGAGTATAACCCTATATCCCCCACTTTTACCCTTATGCTTTGTTGGAAATCTGACTTTCCTTGCTCCACCGGTTCCTTGCATCAGATCACCAGCATCTGGATTCGCAGTAATAAAAGAAACAATATTAAATAATTCTTCGGTTGATACACCCTCTTCTTTCGCAGAAGTTAAATAAGCTGGCGTTTCGATCACTGTTTGCATACATTATTTAATATACGGAATACCCGCAAATTGTCAATAAAAATCCGTGATACCCGTAACTATAATGATATAAATTAAAAGCTAATTTGCTTTAAGTGAATGATCAAAAATATCAAATATCCAAATCACGAAACAAATCTTCCATGTCTTTAGCTATATATATATCTTCTCCTCTTTCACTTTTCTCAAAAGTCTCAAGTGTTTTTGCATTAGGAACATACATATCAAACGGCAATCCCTTTTCATTGACAACTTTTGTCAAAGCAATCCGCATAAAATCAGACACTGTAAGTCCTAGACTTGCTAATATTTCATGCGCTTCTTTTTTTAACATCTTATCTATACGTGCACGTACAACATCTTTTTTTACACTCATATTAAACCTCCTTTGATTACCTCTCTTTTGTCATATGGCTTAATAGGGCTACAAACATAAGGCTTTATCCTTGCTTTCACCGTGTCACATCTTTTGATTTTTCACGCGCTATCGCATTGTTTTGCTCTTGTATGTGCTTCTGTTGCAGAAATTTAACAGCCGTTTGAAACTCTTTTATGTGTTCTTTATCTGGAGACTGTTGTTGAGGGAGCACTTTTGATAAATCAAAATCTTGTTTATGAATGACATTCTGTCCAAAACGTTTGTCCAAAGCACTTTGAAGCTTTGAAAACTCTTGATGAACCTGCTCTGGTATTTTAGAATAAGTAGTCTGACCAACCTCTATACTTTTCATATAAGTCACTGCTTCTTGTGAAAGTGACGGAACCTCAACTTTCAACCTCTCACGATCACGTGTAACCCTATCCATATGGATCTCGTAGGAGTTTTTATAAAAGGATTGAAGCTCTCTCATAGTAGAAACAGCAAGAGGAACATTGTAAAGCGCTGCTTCACGCTCTTTTCCTGCTGTTTTAAACCGATCTATCAAACGATCTGACCCACGTAGTTCACCGGCTTTCTCTGGAGACTTAGCTAAAATATCAGGGAGTTTATCGCCTTTCCCTGCTAAAATTGTTCTTTCAATTTTGAGTGCAGCTTCTTGGGGGTCTTTATAGATAGATGCTAAACGATTGTTCAATTCTTTAAACGTATCAACATAAGATTTTTCATTTCTAAGGGCGTCTATTGCCTTCTGTTCTAAATTAGAGTTATCCATATAAGCCGCAAGGTATGGGGCTTTTTCCGTTGCTCTTGAAGCAACATTCAAATCTTTTTGCGATTGTTGAAGTTTAAGTTCTTCTTTTTGAAGTTTAGCAAAACTTGTTTTTGCTCTATCCCAAAGGGATTCAATCTTCTCTTTTTGTTTTTTAAACCATTCTTTATTACGATCAACGTAAGAGGAAATCTTTTCCCCTAAACCTTGCGAAACATCAATCCCTCTATTTTCTGTAAATTTGGCAATATAATCCCGATAATCAGGGGATTCAGAAAATTCGAGAGTGGTTGTTTTTACACCAGGTCTAGAAAAAGCTGCTACCAATTTCTCTTAGGTATTGGCATGATCAGACTGCTTGATAGCACCAACAAAAGAAGGATCACCGCGTTCTATTAAATCAACATTTAAAATGTTTCTTTTAATTTTTTTATTACCAACAATAATAGTCTCTTTATCTTGACGAAGTGATATTTTGTCACCAAGCTCAATACGAGCACCATCTATCGCAGAGGGGAGATTTACACCATAAACACGTTCAATTCCACGGAAAGTTGCTATACCCGCATAAGGTGTTTTGGTTTTGGCGGTTTCACTAAAAGAAGCATACCCTGCTTCTACAAGTTCACCAGTTATTGTACCTTTAACTTGTTTGTGTTCGTGTAATCGAACGTTTTTAAAATCCTCTTCAGCTACATAAAGATGTGACTGATATCTATGCCGAGACATAGAAACATATGCAAGATGTTGATCCATGGATGAAGAGGCTAGAACAAAGACATTATCCACTGTCACCCCCTGACTCTTATGGACAGTAGCGGCATATCCATGATCAACGTTTTGATAAGTCTGATTAGAAAAAACAACATCTTGACCAGAATCAAGACGCACTTTTAAAAGTGGCCTTCCTCTTCCATTTTGTGTCAACAAAACAGTTCCCAACATACCATTTTTAACTTTTTGTTTTCCTAATTCTGGAGCAGATCTTTCCTCAAACTGAGCATTTTCAAGAAAGATAATTCGATCACCAACGATAAATTCCCGATTTCCCCTCAGAGTATCAAAATTTGTAATGCTTGCACTATCTTCAGATTTAAGTAAACGAGCCTTTTTAAGAGCAGTGCGTATTTCTTCATTTAATTTTTTTACAGACGCATTCGTATGTGCAAGAATAAGAAACTCGTCACCCCGTAAAGCCCTTCCCTCTTCCGCATATTTTGTTTCTAATTTCCTTCGCGCATTTATCCAATCTTTAACAAGAGTATTTATGGCTTGATTACGCGTTTTGGTCTCGCGAATGAATCCTCTTTCTTTATATTGTTCTAAAGCTTCTTTCACTTGTCCACGTGCAAATTGACGCGAAGCTACTTGCCCCCATTCTTCTTTTTGTCTTCTGATACCGGATAATTCTACGTAACCAATATTATCAACGGCAGCGCGAAATGCCGCTCCAGCCTCAATGGGTTGCAATTGCATATGATCACCAACAAGAACAATTTTAGCCTCTGCTTTTTCAATTTTTTGAACGAAATAAGAAAGTTGTTTTTAGGTTCTTAAGGTCAAGGAAACCCTTCCAGGGCGCCTAACGGCGTCCTTGACCAATAACCATAGTGGCTTGTTTTGTCCTTCTCACGCGGCTCCGAAATCATGATTAGAAGGAGAGCTTATAGGGAGGGGGCACACACCTTAAGGAAATATTAGATGCCAGAAGTGCTAATATGAACGCACAGAAAGCAGATCTATTTTGGGTTGTTTACGTTTTAAAGCTTTCGATAAATCATAATTTGTTTGCATAGCAAGCCAAGCTCGTGCTGTGCTCACACCAGCCATTTCAAGTCTAATAGCAAGATTAGCACTAACCGCAGCTTTTCCATTTAAAACTCTAGAAAGTGCTACACGAGACATACCAAGCCGCTCTGCTACTTCACCAACAGATAATGTGAGATATAATATCAAAAAACACAATAAAGTCAATAGTTTGTTTGTAATTATTTTATATGAATCCACTCAAGAATCCATCTTTTTATACGTGTTTAAATTGATCATTTTTTATATAAGATT
>NZ_JAQITG010000015.1:0-37997 GCF_028618615.1 Bartonella sp. AU15XJBT | reverse complement strand
GCAAAATAAAAACCTAAAAGGCAAAACACCGCGTATATGATAATTCTTAGTCCATAAAACAAGAGCAAAACCAACCATCGCAAGCAGAAACCGCTCTCGTTACTCAGCGTATATAGTACTCTTTCAAACAAAGAGTCAATATCATTTTTGACTTTTTTCAAAAATAAAATATGAGTACAACAGGTTGTATTGCAATCTATTACAATAAAAATAAACAATATTAAAACTTGAAAGCTCAAAATATTATCAAAGAAACAAGACAACTTTAAAGAAAGTATAACGCTCCATTACAATGCATAAAAACAGCAAATACCTTTGAAGGGGTTAATCATTATAGTCTTTGTTTTACGCTATTTTAAATATTGGTTTAAAGGAATTTCTCGATATAGGAATTATGGGGCATTGCGGTATAAAAAGAATTTGCATGATCTGTAATCTGTAAATCAAATTCTTGTAGAAACGTGCTAAGCTATGTTAGCTTTCCTCATTTAATATTGAAAAGTATGCTTAAAATCTATGTGGGATAATGAACAACAAAAAAACGATCCCGGACAGGATCCTGCTCTTGTCGTTAAACGCTTGCGACCTGAGCGCCGACAAGTCTCGGCGCGTTGGCTTACAGGAACGGTGCTGACAGGAATCACTTCCTGCATTCTTATGGGGATTGCACTTTTTACAGCTCTTGATGAACAACAGCGATTGGTAACACCGCCACAATGGTTTACACAAGAAAATCTCTCACAAGCACAAGACCCTGAAGCCAATGGGTATAAAGGGGATCGTATTGCACCCACGCATGCACGGCAAAGCTTCGATAGTAAACGCCAATTTGAACTATCAATTCTGCAAAAAAAGGGGGATGAAAAAGTCATTCAAACACAACATTTTGAATGGATTCGCATGGCGTTAGCCGAAAAGCGTCCCCAGCAATATAATTATCCAAAATTTGATTCTTTAAGCATTCTTGCCAGTGATTCGAAAAATCAAAGCATCAAACTACATGATTCTGGGCAGATTTACGGTGCAAAAATCGAAACAAAACTCACCTTACGCAGCTATGATTTTAAAGTTAGTCAATTCGATTTTGAGGACACCGATACACTAACCGATGAAGAAGCACAACAAGAGGTACAAAAAGCTGGATTTACTTTAGAAAAAAGTACCGAATTCCTTTCAGTTCTCACACTCATTGATCCTTTAAAATTAGAAGATGTATCTTCTGATTCCCAAGGAACAGAATCCCCTGAAGTCCGAATCGTTCAAGAAAATGTAACCGTTTCTCCTCAAAATCACCGTATCGATCTGGCAAAAAATTATGTTGAAGATATTATTCCTATTCGTAAAAGACAAAAGATCGCTGATGCTTTTAAAAAAACCAGTTACACAAAGAATCAAGTTGAACAAGTTGTAAGCACTCTAGAAAAGTTTAACCTTTCCGATACCCTTAAAGAGGGAAGTCTTTTACGCATTGGTATCGTGACACAAGCTGGAGAAGAAGACCATCTCGTACGCGCAAGTATTTATCAAGGGATGTATCATGTTCTCACCATTGCCCTAAATGATAAAGGCCAATTCATTGAAAGCACAGAACCCAAAATGTCTAGAGCACTTAAAACGGCTTTTCAAAATGGTATTCCACATTCTTATATCAATAGCGCACAATTACCAACAGCTTATGATGCACTCTATAGTGCTTTGCTGAGTCATAATATATCGCAATCGCTTTCTCATCGTCTTATTCGTCTGCTGTCCACCAATATTGATATGAAAAGCCGAATAACCCCAAATGATCAGATCGAAATATTTTATGCCGTACCACAAAGCGATAAAGAAACCCAAAATGGCAAAAAGAACCTAAAAGAAAAAGAATCGTCTCAAAGCACTGATCCAGAAATTCGTTATATTAGTGCAACTTTTGGCAATACAACTTACAAATATTACCGTTATCAATTAAAAGACGGAAGCGTTGATTATTATGATTCTGAAGGGAAAAGTTCAAAGCCTTTCTTGCTGCGCAAACCTACACCAAATGGCATTTTTGGCTCACCCTTTGGTCCACGCAAACATCCTATTTTAGGCTATGTGCGCATGCATACAGGGGTTGATTGGGTAGCGCCTAAAGGATCTCCCATTATTGCTATAGGAGATGGTATTGTGACAAAAGTAGGCGTAACAGGCGGCTACGGAAATCATACAGAAATTCAACATGCCAATGGATATGTCAGCAGTTATTCGCATCAAAGCCGTTATGCACCAGACATCAAACCAGGCGTGAAAGTACGTCAGGGACAAGTCATCGGCTATGTTGGCTCAACAGGAATGGCAACCGGTCCCCATTGTCATTTTGAAATCATTGTTAATGGCATCAAAGTTGATCCCATGCGTATCCGTATACCCGACAGCAAAGCCTTAACCAATCAAGACCTGCAAATATTCCTACAAGAAAAAAACAATATTGATTCCTTAATCAAAAGTCCGATAACACCCTCTGAAGAAACTTAAAGCATGAAAACACCCTGCACAATTGTATTCCTCACAAAAGCTTATCAGCGCTTAATGTTTCTAAAAAATATCCTAGAGTTTAAACGACCTCAAAGGCATTTCCACACTTAAGAATATTTTATCGTCTAAGAATACGCAAAAAATAAAACAATGCTCAAAAATAATCATAGCCTCTATCCCCTTATCAAGACGTACAGGTGAAATATAAAGGTGACTCTTCTCTTATAATATATTCTATCAAGAAACTAAAAACTGCATTATTCTCTATATTTTAAAAGCTCACGATTAATAACAAAGTTTAAATTTTTCTATAAAAAACAAATAAATAATAGTTAGATAAAATAAAGCTACAAATTACAAAATATTGAATGAAGAGATAATTTATTAGATATCATTGATATAAAACTTATCTTCCTTCAATTGACTCGATTTTTTTTCAGCTCTTAAAACTTCTTTCAAGTAACAATGATAACGCTTCCAAAATACAGCCACCTCAAGAAAGTAATGATTCAAAAGCAATAAGCAATCTCAAAAGCAATCTCAGTCTAGCAAAGGCTATACTGTTATCATTATAGCCTATCCACAACCATGGCGCTTGAACTATGGGGATCCTAACGCGACAAAAAACAGAGATAAGTGGATCAGAGAAAATAAAAAAATTGCATAGGCACTCAAATCACACAAAGCAGACTTTTTCATGGGGAATGGTGACTTAACAGAATACGGTCGAAGAGAAACATATGACAACGATGCCAACATCTATAAAAACCTAGGTGCTCCTGTTTATGAAGGACGCGACAATCATGATTATGCTAATAATGTTGGTAATTGTAGGATTCCTAAAGCGTTCAATTTTCCCCGCACTGCCTGTGTAATAAGCGCTGTTGAAAGATTGATAGCAGAAATACAAGAAAATCCTCTCGAATTTTTCTCAAGATCTCACTGAGAAATCCTTTTTTAACGGTCTTTATCTGATAGATAAGAAGTTTGAGTTATTCACGAGATCATGGAGATATTCACTACGTATAACTTCACAATTATCCAACTTATGAAGTGCGTTTAAAAGAACGCACAACTTCAGTGAACATTAAGAAATCTTTGGATTGGCTAAAAAAAGATTTAGCTGCTGCTGATACAAGATGGAAAGTTACGATACTCGCCCAGCTTTCACTGAAGAAAATTCACATTTCCTAGACTCAAAAAACTCCAAAGATCTTGTCGGTATTTAAATCCATCATTCCCTCCCATAATGTCAAAGCAATCTTTGTTGGACACGTGCATCATCGATCCTATCGCCACGCACAAGATAATAAAGTCTTTGGAAACATTCCAGTCTATACAGCAGGAGCACTCTTTAGAGGAGACTATTACCCCATCAAAGTAGAGGGGAAAAATATCCATGTTGAAGCTTAGTGTGAAAATGACGGAGAACCAACTTTGTTCAGAGATCTTGGTCTCATAGGGAGTGATAAAGAATTCTTTGAGAGTTATAGTGATTTATAAAGGCATTTTTTCTTTTTAACCTCAACAAACCAAAAGGAACTCTCAAAGAGAGCTTTATGAGAGCGGTGTATTCTTTTCACTGCCTATGTTGAGTTTTGGCAAAGGAATGACAATTTTTTTTCCTCCTAAAGAAGGCGTTTCAAAAAGAGATTTTCCACCCAATTGCATATGAAAGCTGTTCTACCCCCACGCGGACCAAGTCCCGTCTTTTGTGCTGAAGTTTGGCTCTTCATCCCCACGCCATCATCTTCAACAATGAGCATCAATTATCCATTTGGCTTAAGACCAAAGGAAATATAAATTTGAGGGACACGATGATCAGGAAAAGCATGTTTTAAGGAATTGGTCAGAAATTTACCAAGGATAATTCCAAGGGTTGTGGCATCTCTTGAAGACAAGCAACTTTTATATGAATGGTGATGGTTTCGCGGAGTCATATTATTTTATTTTCTTCTCTTGAAAACAAATAAACAGAAAAAATTTATGCTTTTAAAAATCAGTCAGAGATTTTTTTTGAATTCTTCGTGTTGAGTTTTGGTAAAGGAATGACGATCTTTGTCCCTCCTAAAGAAGATGTTTCAAAAAGAGGTTTTTCACCAAATTGCATACAAAGCTGTTCCACAACCACACGACCAAGTCCCGTCTTTTGTTCTGAAGTTTGGCTTTTCATGCCCACACCATCATCTTCGACAATGAGCATCAATTGTCCATTTGGCTCAGGACCAAAGGAGATATAAATATGCCCCTCTCGTTGATCAGGAAAGGCATGTTTTAAGGAATTGGTCAACAATTCACCAAGGATAATTCCAAGGGTTGTGGCATCTCTTGAAGACAGGCGACAATCTTTAAAGTTCGTATGAATGGTAATGTTTTCACGCAATTCAAAAGGGACCGCTAATTCGACATCATGCACAACAGAACTGAGAAAATCTGCCAAGAAAGTCGTTTCCATATCATCACTCAAGCGCAAACGACGGTGTGCTGTGGAAATTGTCTGAATACGATCCCGTGCGGCCCCAAGCACAGAACGCACCTCTTCATTTTTACTCCGACTTAATTGAAGCCCCAGCAAAGAAGACACTGTCCCAAGGGAGTTGCCAATGCGATGACTTGCATCCTGCAACAATATTTCAACCCGTTGGCGCTCTTTTTCGGCGTGATTGCGTGCCCTTTCTAATTCTTGAGTTCGTTCTTTCACACGGGCTTCTAGAGCGATATTTTCGCTATGAAGCAGCAATTGATACAATTTTAAAGAGCGCACATCACGATGAAAACGATTAATAACAAAATAGGCAGAAATAAAAGTACTCACAACAGAAACAATAGCCGCCAATGTTAAAGCAGCCCGCATCAATGCGATGCCCTCACGCTGTTTTTGTCGCACCACATCATCGCCATTAATAAAACTTGTCATTAATTGGGCTAAACGTGCTACGGGAATCCTTGAGACTTCCAGAGACGCGAAAGGTTGAGAAGATTGATCAGGAAGTGTATCAAGAGCTTGCATATGAGCATTCATAAATGCTTTTCGTGCTTCGACTTCCTTTTTAAAAGCCGTAAACCACTCATCCCATTGCGGATGAGCATAAACAATAAGCTCCGTATAATCGAGAATATCCTCGAGTTCTCGTGCCGCATTTTCAAAATGTGCTTTATCTTCTGGCTTTCTGGTTTTTGCATAGCTGCGATCAGCAACAGCCATATCAATCAGGCTAATAAGGACTAAATCAGCCTGTTCACGTAATTCTGAACTCGTATTTAACTGAGCAACTTCTCGATCAACGGCATTTGAAAGCAACATAATAAAAATCGAAGCTAAAAGAGCCATAACAAGAGAAACAACAATCGCAGCCCATCTCCAGCGTGATATTGTTACATCAGAAGAAGGCATTTGAGGCAGCAAATTTGTCTTTGTTGTCATAGAATTTCCATTGGCGAACTTGAAAGTCGTCATTTTTCAGTACAAAGGAAGGCAACCTTATGGAACAAACACCAAAAGCCCATGAGCGCGTTTCATATAGACTTTGCTTGTGTTCCGAAGAGATACACGCCAAACATTCTGAATTTCCTCAGATACTGACTTTACTGTAATAGCTATAACGGGAATAAAAAAAACAAGGCTATCCATCATAATTATTATGCTTTTTTAGCCGTTAAATGAACACAATGTACTTCCAGCTGAATAAGAATCAGGACCATAATCGGATTCACCATCGACATTAAGAAGTTTCTGTAATCGATGACGCGCCCTGCTCACACGGCTTTTAATGGTTCCAACAGCACAGCCACAAATAGCCGCAGCATCTTCATAAGAAAACCCCGATGCTCCAATGAGAATAATGGCTTCTCTTTGATCGGCTGAAAGCAGATTTAAGGCTTTTTTAAAATCCTGCAAATCAAGCGTTCCATATTGAGCAGGATGAACCGCAACATTTTGGGTAAATACGCCGTCGGTATCTTGAACTTCCCTACCCTTTTTGCGCATTTGACTATAAAATTCATTGCGCAAAATCGTAAAAAGCCAAGCTTTGAGATTGGTTCCCATTTCAAAACTGTCTTGCTTAGCCCATGCTTTCATAACCGTATCTTGGACCAAATCTTCGGCTTTATCATGCTTGCCACTTAAAGAAACAGCAAAAGCGCGTAAAGCCGGCAACACCAAAAGGAGTTCTTGTTTAAAGTTTTTCGCACAATTTGACATAAAGGATTCAAACCTTTTCCACATTGTTTAAGCCAAATTGCTCTACACGCTCCAACTTCTCTAAAAGCTCGAGCAAACGCCGTGGCAGCGCTTCTTCTTGAATTTCCATGTAAAATTGGCGTAATTTCCGTGCTATTTCACTGTTAGCCCCGAGAAGATCATCTCCAACTTTAAATTGTGTGGTGAGATTTTTTTCATCACGGTCGTTCATTTTTCATCCCCCTAATCCATATAATACAAATAGCACCGCGAAGAATTTTCGCCTTATGGTTGTAAATATAACTCTCGGGGAAAAGTTCCATACAAATCAAGGAACTTTTTTATCTGTTGAGAATTTCAACCAACAAAATGCTTGAAAGGTCAAAGGAGTTATAAATTATGTCATTATCAACGCGCATTGCCCCGCATCTTCCCTATCTTCGGCGTTTTGCCCGCTCTGTCACGGGGAGCCAATCCTCTGGCGATGCTTATGTATCAGCGATGTTGGAAGCGCTCATTGCCGACATTTCCATTTTTCCCGAAGCATCCAGTGACCGAATTGGTACCTATTGGCTTTTTTGCCATCTTTTTGACCAAACCACCCCGAATATCCCTGAACCCCTGCCACAATTTGGACTTGAACAAAAAACCAGTGCCAAATTATCCTATCTCACGCCTCGTGCACGCCAAGCATTTTTGCTCATTGCCGTTGAAGGATTTAATGAACAAGAAGCCAGCGAAATCATGGATCTAGAGACGAAGGAATTTCGCAAGCTTCTCAACCAAGCATCCGTTGATATTTCTCAGCAAATTGCAACAGAAGTGATGATTATTGAAGATGAGCCTCTTATTGCGCTTGATATTGAGCAAATGGTCGAAAGCCTAGGTCATCATGTTGTCGGCATAGCGCGCACGCGTGATGAAGCTGTCATCATGTATCATAAGAAAAAGCCACGGTTGATTTTAGCGGATATTCAGTTAGCCGATAATAGTTCAGGTATTGATGCGGTCAATGAGATTTTGAAAAATGATCGTATACCGGTGATTTTCATCACGGCTTTTCCCGAAAGGTTACTCACCGGCGAGCGTCCAGAACCGACTTTTTTAGTGACCAAACCTTTTAACCCTGATATGGTGAAAGCGCTTATTTCTCAAGCTTTATTTTTTCAAGAGAATGCTTCTAAAGCGGCTTGAAACAAAGTAAACCTCTTCAATTATGATTGTTACGCCTCTTTCAAAGCCTCCCATGGACAGATCTCATATGAGTGCGCTCATGCAAGCGATTCGTGGTGCTGATATTTGTGTTCTCTATCAGGCAACAAATCTTGTTTATTTATGGGCTGAAAACTTACCGCACCATTTGCACCATAAATGGCGGGTTGGGTGTCGTGACAGCGATTTTTTTTCGTTTGACCTTGCAGACAATATGGAAACCATTAAATTGCAGGTTTTAGCCAGTGGCAAAATGCAAACTGTTGAGGCACGTTTTGAAGATACAAGCAAACAAGAGATTTGGTACAAATTTTCTATTGATTGCCACCGCAATGACAATGGAGACATTATCGGTATTATCACCACCGGTGTTAATATTTCCGGCTTACGCCGCCGTGAACAAGTGCTTAAAATCCTCCTACGAGAAGTAAGCCACCGTTCTAAAAATCTTCTAGCCATCATACAAAGTATTGCCAGCCAGACGGCCCGCTATACGGAAACACTTCAGGTTTTCTTACGCAAATTTCAAGGTCGTCTTCATTCTCTTTCTCATTCTCAAGATCTGATCACCGATTCCGATTGGCGTGGCGCCCAATTTCGTGAATTGGTCCAAACGCAAGCTTTAGGCTATTTAATGAAAGAAACAGAACGTTTTTCACTTGAGGGCGTTGATCCTTATCTTTTTCCCAATGCCGCTTTGCATATTGGTTTGGCTTTTCATGAACTGATTGTCAATTCTCTTTCTTTTGGAGCCCTTTCCCAAGAAAAGGGTAGCGTTTGTGTACGCTGTGAAATCGAAACAAAACTGAATGGCAAAGCACAACTTCTCATCACTTGGAATGAACACTTTGAATCCGGCGTTCCTCCCACAAACAATAAAAAAGCCTGTTTTGGCAGTGCTGTTCTCGAAAAAATCGTTCCCATTTCTGTCAATGGTTCAGCTTCCTTCAAATGGACAAAAGAAGGAATTGTTTATTGCCTTTCTGTTCCTGATACTTATTTTGATATTTTTTCTTGAAAAAACCTTTCAAACCATAAACTTCCTCTCTTCAGAAAAATTTCCAACCTATTCAGCACTGTTTTTGTTAAGCACAGAGAAGATATTTTCCAACCTCGCAAAAACCTTAACAATGAAAACTTTGCTCCAGTCAAAGACCCCCTTCCCGCTGTCAATCAACTTCTATCCCTCCTATAACGGCCTATTTATAAGACAAAAAACCAAACGATGAAGAGCAAGCCGCCTTAAGCTTTTATAGACCAAATCAAAGCGTGCCTATTCCCCCACTCTTTTTGTGTAATTTTCGCAATGCGCATATATTTTCATTTTGGAAGAAGATGAAATTTCAAGAGTTATAGCCAACATCTATCGTCACTCTTCAACTTTACGGAGCTTAAAGCATCCACGACAATGACAATGAACTCATGGAAATTACACGTTTATTTATCGCGTTCTGGATCATCCTCTTCACACAAAAGAGAACATCCAAAACAGAAGATACTTTTTTCTTCACGCACTTTTTAATATTTCTCAATAGCCTCCAAGCTCATTTCAAAGCAACGCCTGTAAATAGAGTACTTCCCCCCAATAAGCCATTAAGCACGCCCCTCTTGACCTTCATGTCCCTTGTTTACTCCATAAAAGTATCAGATGCGCATCATTATCCCGCGATACAAGAAACCTTTGACATCAAAGAGCATTTACAAGAGATATTTTTAGTGTTTTTTTAATATTTTCCGCCCACCAGTTTTCCTCCCAAACTTGGCTTTTATGACGTGCGCGCCAATGATTTTGATTGATTCAATATAGAAGATCCTTGCTTTGGGCTTGGAACCCCTTGGAACCCCTTGGAACCCCTTGGAACCCCTTGGAACCCCTTGGAACCCCTTGGAACCCCTTGGAACCCCTTGGAACCCCTTGGAACCCCTTGGAACCCCTTGGAACCCCTTGGAACCCCTTGGAACAAAAAAACTTTAAAAACGTTTAACAATGAAGAAGCTATAAGCTGATAAATTGGAGTCCACGCTGTCAACTGTTCATTTGGAAAATATTTTATGAATCCCCTTATTTTTATTCTCTTATTGGTTTCATGTACAGATGATTTTAACAGTTGCTATTCAAACAATAGAATGGCTAAAATCTACTCAACGGCTCAAGCATGTGAACAAGCCATGGTGCCATCCATAAAAAAATCTGCATTTTATGGACAACAAATTTTTGCCCAATGCATAAGTGTCCACCCCAATTTACATCAACAAAAAGTAAAATTGATCTGGTCTGTAACAAACCACGGAAATTTCCTGCTTAAAAGCCAAAATGTTAATGACAAGATATCGACAGTCCACAAAGAAGACATTTTACCAACTTCACTGCCTCTTCTGCGTTCTTCTTCCACAAACCTCTTGCACAAAAAACTCTAAAAGCATAAACCCATCAGATCTGAAAAAATAATCAACAGAAGACCTGATGGATAATAAACCAATGCAACCTTCAAAAGACCATCACACAGAGCAAAATCCTCTGCCCCAAGATCTCCCCCCCCTAGATCCTGCTGTAGAACGGGTGAGAAAAAAACTGATGGGTTTAATGATTATTTCCGTTTTAATAACGCTCTTCCTTATTCTGATCGTCCTGTTTTTAATCGTTTATAAAGTTACAACGGGATCTGCGCCAAAACAAACAGAGCTCTCTTCCTCCCATAGCAAAAATACACACGTTATTCACCACACGCTCTCCCTACCGAAAAAAACACAAGTTTTGTCGCAAAGCCTCTCAGAACACAATATTAGCTTCAAGATTTTAACCCCTGATGGCCAAACAAAACTTATGATTTACAACTATCATACCGGTGAACTGATTGCCGTTCTTTCTATTGAGACAACAGAAGAAATATCAACAACAATGCCTCATTAAGCAAACCAACATCACCGGTTTACACAACATTTTTGAATCTTAAAAATTTTCCTCAGCTTAAAGATGGGACCACTTTTACGACAGTGGATTTTTTCTCTATATCTCCTCAATCTACTTGCACGCCAAGAGATAAGCTTCTCTGTCGCCTCCTATTTGCAATGTTGCCATGACAACGCGAAGAATGAAAATTCAAGGAAAACGCAAGAAACCGTACCTATAAATTCACCATTACACCAACAGCACCACAAACACTTATACAGCACTCTTGAGGTATTTAAACATTTTTCTCAGCTTAAAGATGAGACCACTTGTGCGACAGTATTTTTCTCCCTCTCCCCTCACCTCTTCGAGATAAAGAGGCAATCTTTCAGTCAAGGCATTCCCATTCTTAAAAAAACGGATATTACCTATAAAAACTCAAATGAAAGGGTGAGAAATACACCTTCTTGAGTACAAAAATTAAGCCTATTAATTTATAATGATTATTCATTTGCATGCCAAACGAGTGCTTCAAATACCGTAAGATTTTCTCATTTCAACTCTATTCATGATGAAATTCATCAAAATCATTTCCTCAAACAATCCCAGCAAAGAAGCGTATGAATAAAATACCTCTTACGAACTGATTTCAAGAGCCAAAGGAAAAGCTGTTGCAACATTGATAATGAGAGCAATAATGCCCAGCCTGCACCTTTTATTAAGCAAAGACAGTTTATTAAGCAGAGATGGCCGATGGATTTCACACTACAGCACTGCCGTAGCAAAATGGGGTGGAGTCCATTGAGAGATATTAAACACAAGTGCGAATAAACAAAGCAATCGTTTCTTTATAAAAGAACGACCTCTTAAAATACACGAACGTGGATTTTCTCTATATCCCTTCAATCTACTTGCACACCAAGAGATAAGCTTCTCTGTCGCCCCCTATTTGCAATGTTGCCATGACAGCGCGAAGAATGAAAATTCAAGGAAAGCGCAAGAAGCCCCGTACCTATAAATTCATCATTACACCAACAACTCCACAAGCACTTATACAGCATTCTTGAGGCGTTTAAACATTTTCCTCTGCTTCAAGATTGACCACACGGCGGCGACGCGTTTTTCTCTGTATTCCCTCACTTAATCCAGGCAAAGAAGAAACCTCCTCTTTTGATGTTGACGCATCCCCATTTTGAGAGCTTTCTGCTGTTGTCAGTGAAAGCTCAGGGGCTGACTCGTCTTTAGCCCGTACAGTACGCCGACGCGGAGAACGACGCGTTTTCTTAACCGGTTCAACATTTTCCTCAGAGCGACAGTTCTCCTGATCCGTTTTTTCATCCGCTAGAGCCTCGACAGCATTTTCACGCGCATCCCCATTTTGTGCTTTGGCATATGGAGCATGACCATTTTTTTGCGACTGTGTCTGTAATACATCTGTATCACACTCGATAGCATCTCTTTTTTGACCTTCAGAATTTATTTCACCGCATTCTTGCCCGTTGTTTTCATCACGATTTTCGTCATCACGATTTTCATCACGTCGCGCCGATTGAGCCATTTGCCCAGCTGCTGCTAAAATAATACGCAAATAGTGCTCGGCATGTTGTAAATAATTCTCCGACATCACGCGATCACCAGCACCTTGTGCATCACGCGCAAGACTGATGTATTTATCGGCAATTTGCTGAGCATTTCCGCGAATTTTAACATCCGGACCGCTACTTTCATAATTGCGAGACAACGGGTTAGGACCGCGACGATTATTATTGTTATTACCATTATTGTTATTATTGCGACCGCGTACCCGTCTATTTTGTTGTGGCCTCATCTTTATCCCTTTTTGGAGTGTGTGTCTTAATTGACTCTTCTTCATTTTCATTGCATTATTTTTTTGATAATGCTGATCATGTTTAACATACGGTTATCAAGCTATCCGCGTTTTATTTCACTCAAACGAACCCTACTGATATTGATAAAATCATATATTTTCTTGAAAATCACAAAACAGCAGGGAAATTGCAAATCAAAAATTCCCCATTTTTCTGTCAACAAGCAGAAACCTAGTGATGTTCACATAAAATGCCAAGTGTTTTTTTTAAAATAAACCATATTTCACTAAAAAAATAATTACCTTGTGGAAAACAAAAAGGGAACACATATAAAACATACTTGATAAAGAAAAAACTCCCGCCAAAAACATGAGAATCTTCTCTTTTCCTGTCTTAAAATCACCTTTTGCTCTAAAACCACCGCTCCTAAAAACGCCGATATTCTTCCCCCTCGTGCCCCAAACCCATAAGTACTTCCGCCCTAACGAGTCACTGCGCGTACCTCTTTATTTTATGAATATAGCCTCTCTTCACCGCTAAAGCAACCCCTTGCGAGCGATAATTCACAATCGCTTCACAAAATCTCTTAGCCCTTATAGATAGATGAATACGAAGTATTATTCAAGCCCTATAAACACCAAGAGACCACTCTTCTTTCTCTAACATGCCAACGATCCTATCAATTTCTATTTTAACCCCATGGATTTTTAAGTGAATCCACTCCCCCTTCATTGATAACAAATTAAGCCTAAAAGCCAAATGGTTAAATACAAAAAATATCAAAATTATTAAACAAAAACGACCAACACGTTACAGTTTCTTAAAAATCAGATTCTTCTTAAAAAATTACCCCATCAAAGTTTATCAATAAGAATGGCATAATGTATTTCCTCTCTTATCCTTGTCTTATAAAGAAAACTGAAGGATATAAAACAAGCTCATTTGAGAACCCAATAGGGCGCTTTATGCATGAAGCATGCCTTGCAGTTTATACCCTCTCAAATAAAGAAATATTTTTTTACTCAGTTTTGTCATATCTATTGAATTACGACTCTCAAAGGACGAGGATTTTTATCCACATTGGTCTGTCAACAATCAAACTTTTTTCAAATTCGTACAACAAATTAATTTATAAAGAGCGTTCATCTTTTTTGTGTTGAGTAAAAAATCTTCATACCGTAGGATTTTTTCATCCTCAATCTGTTTCTTGTTGGGTCAATCAAATCATTGACTTGCACGTTGCACACAAAGAAAACCTGCGCAGAGTAAAAACGGATAAAGAACAGACTAAAAATGCCTCTTATGGGTCGTTTCAAAGGCCAAGCAAAGGCTGTCCGTAACAGCCTCACTGTATGAGAATGCCAGCTTGCACTTTTATGAAACATAAAGATGAGAGTGCTCTATAAATTTTATCCACTTCATGGGCGCTTTCCCCATTCACAAAGCATCTTCGCAAAATCGGCTTCCCACGCATGTGATTTCCCTTAAACGAAAAGCTCAACAAGTTCTCCTGGAAACCTCTCCCCATGCCCCCTCAAACACTTCAAAGAGACATCCATGCCCTTATACGACATACCTTAAATGACAAGCTTCATACAAAATAAAGACATTCTATTGGTATAGAGTCAGAGAGCTATGAGGCGTTTTTTATCTTTTCATCGAAATTCGCATTCTTTTAAATTTCCGTATAACACCTTAAAAGTAATTGCGTTTTTTGCCTTTTTCACTTTCCTTTTTATTGAGAAAACAATCCCGTAAGAGAAAATAATTTCCATCCCCCGGTCGTACCATCGTCAAACATTGTTTTTTTGCAGTATCAGAAAGCTTATCCCACATTTCACGAATAGAAAAATAGGCCTCACTTTCCAAATTAAGGCAACGCTGATAAACTTCTCTTTTCATATCGGGCATCACGGTAGCAGAAATTTCCTTGCAATACACGCGCAGATCAAAGACAGGAATCGCCAATTCAACAGGCGCTTGTTGTGTTATTTTTTTATCAGAAGAAAAATAACCGACCGCCTTTGCAAAAACAAAACACAAAATCACGATACAAAAAAGTATCACGCAAACAAAAGCAATTTTGCGATATAATCTTTTGAAATAAGCCTTTTGTCTTGCGCGGATTCTTTTTTCCATAAAGACTATAACCCTTTAAACATCCCAAGAGAAGCTTTTTACAGCAAAAAATGATAAAAGTATCTTTTTACACAATACAGGGTATAACAGCAAACGATCAATACTCTTAAAGACTCTTTTTTCTCTGTACTGTTAATATTTTTACTGCTTTTTTATCGTATAAAATTCTTGTGAAAAAGCTTCCCCCTTTATGAAAAAACAGAGATTATAATTTTTTCCACTACCTTAAAAGACAAAGATTCTTCCTCCATCCCAATCTATAAAAAATTCGTCTTTATCAAAAGCTATTCCATTGATTTATAAAGAATATTTTATTATTTTGCATATTGAATGAGAAACCCGAATAGCGTAAGATTCTCTCATGTCCAAACCTATTTCCCTGGTACATCGATCAAAACCACTTGTTTGCACGTTACAAGCGGATGAGCCATGTGTATTAAAATTGTACAAGAAAATCATGCCTCTGATCGTCTCAAGTTCTAAGCGCTTGTCGCAAACATTGTGGGCTGGAAAAGTGGATGAAAGCGCCAGAACGCTCTTTTATAAAACGTAAAGAAGAAAAAGTACCCTATCCATTTTATATAGTTCATGAGGATCTTATACCATTCACGATCACCATCGCGCAATGAGCTTGAGAGGAGGATGGCTCTTTTAGAGCTTGTCGCAAACATTGAAAGCAGGACAAATATATTGAGGGCGTTCGGTTTTGCGAGAAAGACATGATCCCCCAAAAGAGACACGAAAAACAAAAGTATAGGACATGACCTTCATTATTAAAAAATAATATGGATCGTTCTAAAAGTCGTAAAGCAAAAAGGTGTTGGCAAAACAGATAATTGTACGCCTTTACATTCTCAATCAAATCATCTCCCGATTTTAGAAATAACCTCAAACAGAAAGCTCCATCTAGCATACAAAAGCTGGTATCACGGGTACAGTTACTCCCGTCTTAATCGTAGGGCTCTTATTCGTCTTAATCTCTCTCAAATATGCTGCAGCATTTGGATTTGATATTGATTGACAAGCAACAGAAAAAGCCATGCGCTCTCTTAAAAAAACAATAAGGCCCACAAACATGAATGGATCGAAGGGCATAATAGATTGAAAGGACGTTGCGAATTTTTATCAAAAACGCTGTAAAACAACGACCATAACACAAGGAATAACACATAATAACATCATTGGCTTTGCCGATCCAAATATTTATATCAATCTCTTCCCTTATGCCTCTCCTTTATGCCTTTTCTTTGTGTCGCACTCCCCCTTGTGTCCCTTGCTTGTATCCGATCTTTTATATCCAATCCCCTTGTCTCCTCTCCATAAAGATCAAAAAAATAACAATTCTGAGCGCGCAAATATGAAAGGAAGGCGTGACAGAGTTTCGCGTGCCTTTATCATCAAAAGCATGAGACATTCTGAAATAAGGATACCTGCTGTCTCATCATGTTTTTTTCTACTGCCGGTAAAAATCCCCTTAAGCTCCCCGAATTGCTTATCACAAGTTATAAAACAAAAGGACACTATGCCACAAACAGAGCTTAATATATGGTTCGCATGGGGTTAGCTCCAGTTTGCGTGATGAGCTCACAGAATTCTTTTGGTTTTCCCCCTTTGTCTTTCCCCCCTTCATGAGATCTCTATCACCATCGATCAAGAAGCGTTATTTTATAAAGCGTTATGGATCAAATCTCCCCGAAAAGTTCATGATATGATGTAAAAAAACCTCATTTACATGAGGCTCTACAGAAAAAATTTCCCCTCATATTCAACACACACGAACACTCACGTGTAATCTTACACGCCTCCCCCTCAAGAAGCGCCCCGACAACGAGATAACATTGATATAAAATCCCTCAAAAAAGATTTCCATGCAAGAGATTGCCATATAAAGGAAAAGAATAGATTTTCCGATTGAAATCAACAAACACTATAAAAAACAGAACTTTATTAAAAAACCATGGGCATTGTTGGTCATGCTGGTATTTACAAGAATGCTCCCTTGAGCACGCCCCCCCATTTTACACTTTCCCCGTGTCGCTCCCCTATATCACTCTCGATCAAAAAGGAACAAAGATCCCTTACTTTTCAACGCCGCTGACGACAACCAACACAAAGAAACAAACACCTGCATTTTTACTTTAAATCCCCCTATTGAGATAAAAATACGCAAGAATTTAGAGGTTTCATTACAAAAGGACATTCCAAAATACTCTGATGAGAATAATGGGAAAAGTATCCAAAGCCATCTCAATAACAGATATAGAGTGCTCCCCATGTGAGACAATAAAAAAAAGCCGCGCCATTTGACGGCGCGGCTTATGAATAGAGATATAATTTAAATAACATACAAAAGAAATCAATAACAAATACTTATACACAAAATGTATAGTATCGCAAGATTTTTAATTATATTTATAACAATTATCCAAATATAAGTATAAAAAATGAGTGATGAAAACACTTTTTATAAGATCATTCATTTGAATGAAAAAACTTTCTGTCTCTCTTATAGCTTTAACCATATGAAAATAATGCCTTTTTATTAAAGGGGTTCGTTTACAATAAAGTATACTTTAAAAACAAAATGTATTTAATAAATCAAACACTTTGTTGATTTCTCTGAAGAAGCTCCCCGCGTAAACATCCTATTTAAGCACAAGGAATTTATTTATAAGGATGGTTCGTTTTTTTTATATTCAATGAGAAACTCGGAATCATAAGATTCTCTCATTTTCAAACCTGTTTATTTTGAATCAACCAAAAATTCGTTTGCACGTCATAAGCAGGGAGAGCCATGTGAATAAAATTTGTACAAGAAAGGACTAAAAATGGCTCTTATGAACCTCTTAATGCAAGGGCTGTTGCAACCTTGTACACCATTGTCTGATAGGAAAACAAGGGTAACGCAAGCCTGCTCCAACCACACCCCCTTTCTTTTCCTTATAAGAAAAAACACAACGATACGCATTTTTTCTTATCGGTATTTTTCTCCTTTGATCCTTTTGGAAATTAAAAAATTCTTTTTATAGGACTTTTCACCAATTAAATTTGTGACAAATTGATATTTTTCTCTTTGAAAAAGAGATAAAAACGGCAAATTTTTTTTATAGATTTAAAACCATAGAATATTCTCTTCACAAGATTTTTCAAATTACTGCAAAAGCTTTTTTCTTTTGCAAATTTCTTTTGCCATTGGTTTCTGCTTGAATAAGATTTCTTTCTCTGTGGACTTCAAAACCTTGTCTACACCTATGCGTCCTCATCTTTTCAAAAGCATCATGATAAACTTTCCTGCAACACGGCTTCTCTTTTTGAAGATGCACTCTCTATCAATTTTTGACTTTTTTAAAAATATCTCAAACGCAGAACAATTCCATGCCCCACCGAAAATATAAATAAGGTTTATCTCATCTATAGCTTCAAAGCATGCATATTGTTATGCTCACTTTTTTCTATTTTTTCTTCTTCAAAAAAGCATAAGGATTTCTAGAAGGCCCAATCTTAATGTTATGATCAGCATTACTGTATATTTCTGGCGTCTTCATTGATGTAAATTGAGAAATAAAAGAGCTGTAGTCTCTTTTTGGAATATCCGACATTGTAAATTGAGACAAAAAACTGCTCGTATCCACTGGTGATTCCATTTTAATTCCTGATGCATTCATCTTAGTGTCCGATACTGTTATTCCACTACCCACAATAGTGTTCATTCTGCTCTTATCCGCAGATGCTTCTATTTTAATTTCTGATGCATTCATCTTAGTGTCTGATACTGTTATTCCACTACTCACAATAGTGTTCATATTGCTTTGATCATCTTTTTTCGCATTTTGTTTCTGTTTGACATTGGCAAGATCGGGAGTGTTTAAATTTTTTTCTAAAGCTTCCATGCGCTTTGAAATTTTTGTCATATCTTCATATACTTTTTTCAACAATGCATTTAAAGGAGCATGTCCCATTCTTCCGCTGGCATAAAGAACCACACGAATACATTCAGGATCATCAATATCAGCAATAGAAAATGGAAAAAGTGCCATTATATCCCCCTTTTTGGACAGCCCCATTGAGCATTTGAGTATCGTTTCCCTTTGCACGGCTCTTGTATTCCTTAGGAGACCGCGTGAGACCGCGTGAGACCGCGTGAGACCGCGTGAGACCGCGTGAGACCGCGTGAGACCGCGTGAGACCGCGTGAGACCGCGTGAGACCGCGTGAGACCGCGTGAGACCGCGTGAGACCGCGTGAGACCGCGTGAGACCGCGTGAGACCGCGTGAGACCGCGTGAGAGGCTTTTGAAAAAAATTTCCTCATCGAAAATTTTTACAAGATATTTTTTCAGATTATATTCTGTTTTCCACCTAAAATGGTGATTTTACCCCCTGCCCCCAAAAATGCATAACAACATTGCATGCTTTGTCGACTTCTCCCAACAAGATAAAGGAAACATGACCGATCTTTACCCGCCCACCGACTTTTAAACAATGCCCATCGATAAACAATAGTCTGTAAACAATCCGGCTTCTTGATCTAGCGAATTCCACTTGGGCATTCCCCCTTCAAATGCTCTCTATCACCACAGCTCAAAGGAAGGGATTGCATGAGGCTCTACAAGCAAACCTATTCACCCCACCCATTAAAAAACATCCCATGCATAAAGTTTTAACCGCCCCTCAAACAATGATATTTTATGACACAACGGGATAAATGATTATCTTATAGATTTTCTCATCTCATGCTCATCCGGTTTCAAGAAATTTCTTAACAAATACAAAATGCCATTTACCAAAGAATAGCTCACAAAGGCTCACCACGCGTTACAATAAATCGCCAACCTGCTCTAACAAACAGATCACCCATTTTGAAAGCAAAGAGCGCTTTCTTCATACACTGCCGAGGAAGCCGCTCCATTTCACCTTTCTCCGCTTTAAGTAAACATATTCGTTGACCGCCTCCCAACATCTCAAAGAACGAAGATTTTACCCCCTCAACAATTTTTAAACAATCCAACGGCTCTGACAAGGATTTTATCTGCTGATCATTGATGTGTTGTACTTGCCATAAAACTCTATGAACTCTAAGCTCTACGAGAAAATTCTGCCCTGAAGATTTGCTCATATCTTTAATACGCAATGGATCAACAAGCTATCTGACGAGATATCATCACCCTCAATGACAGTGTTTTAATGATCTTCTTTTACGGCATAAGAGAAGAAAATTATCCTTAAGCTTTTTATCATCGCCCATCAGAGCTCTAAACCGAGCCGCCTAAACCCATCGCTCTAAACAATGTATCACAACACGAACAAGAGAAAGGAGAGATTGGATAAAATCTTTGACTTCTCAGCAACAAATTCTATGAATAAAGGAAGATTTTCTTCTCTCTTTTCCCCCTCCTTCAACAATTATTGTCTTGATCCTCTAAAGAAAAATAGACAAACTTACCTTTACAGCGGCATAAAAAGTAACATCATAAAGAGGGTTAAGGATTCATTTTTTTCAAGAGCGCCGCTAGGCTTTCTACACAATATATTCAATAAGACTTTTTTTCATAACAACCATTTTGCTCTCTCTTTCTATTTCTCTTAAAGCTTTCATTCTCAGGCTTTGATCGCATAAACCACCGCCATATTGACAGGACGTGTCTCATCCCCTCCTGTTTTTTGCAACAAGATCTTATGTTCATGCTCTCCCGCAGCCTCTGTCAACATATTTTGACGGAAGACCACAGCTATAGTCCTTTTATAATCACCGCTATCTAGCTGCATAACCAAGTTATCAATCTCTGACAAACTATGCTGGTGTTTGCCTGTCGAATCTGTTTTTCCTTCATGGGTATGAGCTTTAAAAGATTCTTCTTGTCGACTTCCCAAGAGGCGTCCTTTATCAATGTCTTTTCCACTATCGAGTCCCCGTAAAAACATTCCCCGCAAATCGGGAACATTAAATGTTGTTTTCCCATCTCCTTTTCCCCATGTTTCCCCCAAAACAGCAAAGAGATTGGCATAGCTCTTTCGTGAATATTCTTTCCCATCACACAGCAACCACCCAGAGGGTATTTTTTCACTCGCAAAAGTTCCAATAAATCCGGATGAAAAAGATTCCGGTAAAGGAGGAAAGGGCGGAATTTCAGGAAGTTTTATAGTAGGATTGGTTAAAAACCATCCATCAGCATTTTTCCCAGCAATATCATGCGTATAGACGAGTTCATAAAGCCCTCCCTTTTGTATTTCTCCCCCTTTTAAAGGCACAATCCCCTCGGGCGTTGCCATATAAGTTGGTTTTGGGGGCAACTGATTTAAAGAAACATTTGTTATTCCGCTATTGACGCCTTGTGCTTTAAAGCGCACAACAATGCCATCTATATAAGTCTCAAAAAAAGACTTTGTCGCCAAACGAAGGGATGTTTTCTTGTTCTCCCTATCAACCGTAAACTGTGTTTCAATCCCGCCCCCATTATCCAACAAATATTCTTTGATGCGTTGCATCATAGCGCGCGCACTATCGTTGACTGAACTTGGCGGTTGCCCTTCAGCCCAGTTTATACTCTCATCGACATAAGCATTTTCTGATGCGATGATTGACCAATCATAAATCGAACTCATAGAAGACACTCTTTTTGCAAAAAGGAAAGACGAGCAAAGAGGGAAGAAAAGAAAGCCGCAATTTTATTTTTAGAAGCCGGAATTTTCTTCATTCTCAAACCTATTTTATCATAATCCACATGCAGTAATTTTGTTTTTGCATTGATAAAAACAGCTTCAGGCTTCACACGCAACACGTCTTGCGCCAGAACGCCTTGATAACGTTGTGGATTTCCCTTATAATTAAAGGTATAAAGAGGATATCCTTTTTTCTTTCCCACAAGGATAATATTTTCTTTTGCTCTCACATCACAAAGCCCTAGAATTCCTCCGACCAATCCCAGCACTTGCTGCGCATCCCGCAATGGATCTTTTGTCACAGAAGGTATTATTGTAGATTTTCCTGAAGTTGTCCCGTAATTTCCCGCAGCCTGGGTTCCTACCTGTAACAAACGTCCCAATCGGTTCCAATCTTGATTATCTTGTTCTGACCATTTTTGGCGTTCAGCATCTAAGACATTTTGACGGTTGATATCTTGAATCATCCCCCCTTTCAGAGCATTTCCTTGCACATTACTCTGTCCTTGATAATATGCATTTGCCGCATTAACCTGATCATACTGAGAGCGATCAATCATCTGATTTGCGTTCATCATATTATTAATATCTTGATTATATTGCTGAGCTGTAGCATTTGTTGCCAAGGCGCCAAGCTCATCGGCAAGCACACCGGTATGAGCCCCAGAACCATAACGTCCGGCTCCAGACATCGACTGATTAATCGCATCGGAAGTTTTATTCAGAGCATTTTGCAATGCAGCATTAAATTTACTATTGCTTCCAATCCAATTTCCCTTCGCCATACTGGAAAGATTTGCAGCACTGTTGGTTGGTGCATTTAACCACTGGGTTACTCCAGGATTGTTATAAAGCCCTGCGGCTTGTTGTAAACCGGACAGCGCATTTTTTGTCATATCGCTAAGACCAGCAACGCGCTCTCCCTGATAAACGTTTCCGCCAATTCCTTTCTTATAAAGCCCCTGTGCATCCGCACTGGCTTGTTTAAGAATATCCGCCGCCCAAGCGGGGGGTGCATTTGTTTGTGTTGTCGTCTGCACTTGAGGTGTTTTTTTTCTACTCATGGCCCCAGAACCTTTCTATATTGAATAAGATTACGAGAATATCCGTGATGAGCGAGCCTTTTCGCCCATCCAATTCTTCCAAACATGTGTATTTCTTCAGCGTTGATTGTTCGCGCCCATTTTTCGACCTCATCAATCAATTTGACCAATTTCAGTCCTCCCTCTCCAGCAAGATCTGAGAGAACGACGCATTTTTTACCCGTATGGGCACTTTCAACTTTGGTTATTGCAAAAGCACTAAATTGGATTTTATTTTTTAAGACCAGCCACAATTGGGCTTGTCCTGTTGCGATTTCTTCAGCAATTTTTTCCAGACAAACATCATCAGGAAAGCGCTGAGCATATTTTTTAAATGCCCCATTAAGTGTCTCTTGATAAGGCGCTATTTTTTCCCATGGCCATTGCTCTGTTAAATGAGCAGAATACAAATCTTGACGATCTTGCATCATGGTTTTAGTTCTCTTCACTTTTTCACGCACACCCTACCCCTTGGCAGACTTCACCCATTCCATGCTTACCGCCCACCTTTCAAAAAAAGAATACAGCAAAAGGCAAGAAGCCCCCATCATTTCCCCCATCGTCCCTTTGTCACAAGATAAGAAGAAACTTTTTATAGAGAAAAACCATGATGCAAACTATTTTTCCATATCATAAGAAAGCATCAGCCCCGCCTTATTCCTTTGAGGATAAGGACATAGCTTATCGCATTGCTCTTTTAATTATAAAGAGCATATTACCACATATGTCTTTTGATTTATGGCATAACTATTGCATAGTTCTTTTGATTATTATGGCATGCTTATCGCATGCCGGCGGGCATCAACTCCACATCAAATCCCGTGACATGAGACCAATTCATCCCCTCAGGAATGCGCAATTTAAAGCGATAAAACCGTGCCCTTGCGCGACAATGAATTTGTCCGGTATTATGAGAAGGCTGTTTTTCTGGTAACCACACGGTTTCTTCTTCAAGAGATTGTCGAAAGCGCATTCCCACAGACAAATAAAAGTTTCCACTATTGACTTGAGGCATAATATTTTTCACCCGTGTTATCACGCCATTTGTCTGCCCCATTTCTTGTGATGTCACCACACAAGCCATAGGAGAACCAGAAAATGATCCCAGTCTGCCCTGTTGATCAAAGGCTCCCAGAATAGGCGATTCATTTTTCCAAGCTTTACTATCGAGAGAAAAGGACAAATCATCAATATTTTGAGCTACAAAATCGAGACCTTCTAGAGTTGTTCCAGATAAGAAAATGGGTAAGATCACTTTGATATCCACGAGAGCTTTTGTCCATTTTTGCAATCCCCAATCATAAATGAGCAAGATACGTTTATGGAGGCTCTCATCGCTATCCACCATCCAATAAACACGATTATACACGCCATCGATCGCCGCAGACATGGTATACAGATTACTCTGTCTTGATTTTGCAGTCATGGTTCGATCCACTTTTTCAAAGCCAATGGGTATAATCTGTCCGTCATTGGTTATTTGATAAAAACCGCCCTCATCAGCAAAGAACGCTAAATCTCCGCGACAAACAATCGATTCAGCATTTTTTGCCCCTCGTTTATCGTGGATTTTTTGGAAACTAAAAATAATCTTAGAGCCAGGAATAAAAGAACCAGCATAGATTGCAGAACGCATAAAGATAATGGGATTTGTTGTCTCCGTTGCCCCTTGCACGAAACCGCCATCAGGAAAATCTTGATAATCACAGCTTTTTTTCCCCACGGTCCAAAATTCTGCATCATTAAGTCCAGACCAATGCACCCGTCTTGGATGTTCGGTTAATTTCATCAAACAAACGAAATCTCCCCAGACGCGAACGATCCCCGCTTGTGGTGGATTTCCTCCTAAATTTCTAAATGTTTTATCATGAATAATATCGATCACTTGTGGTTTATCATTGGCATTGACCGCAATAATAAAATCACCAAACAAAGCAAAAGACCACGGGGCATCGATATTCGCCAAATAAGCCTTTCCTTTTTGGCTAATATCTTTCCACTTCATTGTTGTGTTATCCAGCAAGAAGATTTTTTCTCTTGTCCCAACAATAATAGAAACCCCATTTTTTGTTTTAACCGCAAGAGCGCCTAAAATGGGCTCCGGACATGACTCTGACAAAGGTTCAAAACTTGGCATAGGGATATAAGAGCCATCAGCCGGGAGCACATTGACAAGTTCATCGGTAAAAATTCCATTGATATCCGCCACATCAGGTCGATAATCAGCGATTGGGAAAAAAGCCATCAAGACCCCCATAAAATATTTGAAGAGCCCAGTGCTAAAACACCAAGGCTTGCTCATTAAAACCACAAAAGCCCTTAAAATTATAAGAGCACAAAATTCTATAAATATACAACCCAAGGTTGATACACACCTTGAGAAAAATAAGATCACACATCATGGCAAGGCCACCACCTTCCACCAGCGCCCAAGCAAAATCCACCGCTAACCTCTTTAAATGTCAGCCTCGCCACCACCCACACTCTTCAATGCCAGCTTCAACCCCAAGTATTGAAAAAAAGCCATAAAGCCCCCCAGAAGATGCCCCCATAAAATATCTGAAAAACGCAGTGTTATTCAAAACATCAAAGCTGATTGATGAGAACCACACGCCTAGAACAAAACTTTAAAGGCATAAAATCCCATCAAGTCACAACCCAAAGTTGATACATTCAAAAAAAATATCAATGTCCCCAGCGCTTCCCCCTCAAAACCCGCTCCTCAATGCCAATCTGGTTCTCAGCACCAATTCAGTCTCCAACATGAATTCAGTTCCTAAAGCTCATCGAGGCATAAGCACGACTCTCGTCTTTAACGCCAATCTGAGCATAAACAATTGAAAAAAGCCTTTTAAAAATTCATTGGGCGAATTTTTGAGGAACCTTTTCGACGGGATGTTTCAATACGCAAAGCTTGAAGCTGTTCTTGAAAATCTCTAAAAGAAACGGCAGCATATTCAGGATCTTTAAGGATATTTTTATAAAGTTCATATTTTGCCCGTGCTTTAATGAGATCAAAAGCATAAATCAACCAAGGATTATTGTCTTCTTTGAGCTGTTCATCGCTAACATAAACAGGAGTATACGAAAGTTGTACGTCTTCGACACTTTCTGGTGTTGGAAAGAGTCCCATTTTTTGATCAAGGGTGGTATAAAAGAATGGCGTTCCTAACTCAGGATGCCTACCATATTGTTGATGCAACACTTCCAAGGGCTTAAAGAACAACTTTGTTGGTGTTGCATTCTTTGTTACTAAAAAGACGTCCTCCAAACCCTTTTCTGATTCAATAAAAACGCCTTCTTCTCGTCCATACCATGTTTTTTCACTTTGTGTTTTGAACGTGCTTTTTCTCCTTTCATTAAAGAAAAAGGGTTCACGTTCACACAAGCGCAAAGCCGTAACAATGGAATCTTGAATTTGCAGAGAATATTCAGCTGTTGTATCGTCAATTTCATCTTGAATCAGCGCGACCATAGAGGCAAAAGTTTGCGATCGATCTGAATGTGTAAGATCGCGCTTGTTAGGATTACTGGATAAAGCGGTCATAAGCCTTTCCTTTTTCTGGAAGTATTTTAAATTTTCCCCCAACAAGAAGAATCTGTTGGGGGAAGTGAGCAAGCATTCGCTTTAAGCAGGTGCTCCATAAGTTGGGATAACGATTGTGCCAAAATCTTGAGCCCCTTGCGAACTTCCTGGCAAGGTAAAGCAGGTTTTTTTCATACCAATAATGGTTTTTGCCGCAACCCCGAATTCTCTTTCATAATCGAAGAGTTCTTCGACCAATTTATAGCGTGTTGCGCCTCGATCTTTCCCAAAAGCGATCACAGCACTTTGTGCCCCAAGAAGCACCGCACGACGCACATTGGGGACAGCTTTATTTGTCGTTCCAGACTCAACCCCTTCGGTAATATGTTCAGCTTCGCGTAAAACGACACCATTATACATTCCCAAAGATCCATCATAGAGCGGATTTTTGATACGGCTTCCACTATAGATTGCCTTAGTAATGTCGAGCCATTGTCCCGCATCTGTATTGGTTCGCAATTGCGTCACTTGGGTTGGATGAAGATAAAGCACATAGACATTTTCCCCATCGATCCGCACGGGTCTAATTTTTGGATTTGCCAATTTAGCCCGTTCAACAGCTTTATCGATTAGTTTAAGATCAAAAACATCATTTTCTTTTAAGTCCTCATCTTTTGTTTTATCGTGAGGACGCACCACGCGTTTATTGGTTGGAGCCGTTGGGGCATTAAACCCATAATGAACGGGTTTAAGAGTAATTGTGCGTCCCTCAAAGTTAATGGTTTTTGCAGTATATCCGCAAACTTGAATGAAGAACATCATACTGAGACGATCCGCATACCAATCAACCAAACCATTTTTTGCTTCTGTGCGCAAATCGTGGAGAATCCGTTGTTGATCAATGGTGCCCTCATTTTTGACACGCACCGCATGAACGAGTTCATTAATTGCCAAGCGATCATTGAGAAACTGTAAAGCTTCTTCATTGCCTTCCAATGTCTGCCCTTCACTCACCCCATCACCGAGCAACTGGACACGCAAATTAAAGCTAATGGAATCCCCACTTGCTTTCGTGGTTTCATCCTTTAATTGTACGATACTGTTTGAATCATTTCCAATCAACGGTGCAATTGGGATTGCTTTTGAGACTTCTTGGTTTAAGAGTTTAGACCATGTGCGCACTGCCATTGGGTCATTGAGTCCGATATAAGTTACAGTCATTTTATCCTCGAAAAGTTTATTGACATAAAAAAAACCCGGCAAAGCGCCGGGCGCTCAAAACACCACATTTCATTTCAGATGGTGAATAGGTTGTTCTCGTGTGTTTTGTTTCTGTTAGCCTCTCGCCTCCCACTGATAAGAGCTCTCCTGACCGCGTCCGTGCTTTGAGAAATCCCCTCTCTGCCTCCTCCACCCACACTCTCTTATGTTTCCACAAAAGACACCCCGCGCATTTCATGCACCAAAAGCCCCTCACGTATCCCGCAAAAGACACCTGCCACATTCTTGTTTTTAAAATTCTCTACCACCCATTAAACGATTAAAAGCCGCTTTATTTTTAGGATCAGCAACCCAAGTGCTAAATTCTGCTTCTGACATTTTATCCAGCATATCCAAAGAAATTAGCCCACTTGGCGTCAAACCGTTATAAGCAGCAAGTGTACGGGCAGAATTGTGTCTTTCTTGTAAATTTTCACCCATGGTATTCTGAACATTTGTATAGCCAATTTTTTGTGCAATCGTGTAAATCACTTCAGCCGGATTTTGATTTTTTTGCGCACAATCGCGCAAGATCTGCTTCAACTCATCACCAATCCTTGCATCAATATTTTGGGGATCAGCCAGCTCAGGATAGAGCGAAGCATAAGCTGCCAACTGTTTAGCGCGCATTTCATAAATAAAATCAGCCGCTTGATCAAAATCATGGTACTTTTGTTTAACACTTGCAACAGACTGCTGATAAAACGCCTGCAACTGTTCTGCTTCGCGAACAGGGGAAGGTTGTTGTTGTTCATTAACAATCCCTTGTTTTTGGAGAGTTTTTCCCAACCATTGCATATAGCCCATAAAGTCCTTTTGCGGATCTGGCGGCCCAACCTCTTTTCCTTGAAACTCTTTTCCCCCTTCTTGGGAAGGTGTCTGTTGTTGATGCCTTTGCCCTTGAAAATTTTCTTCCAAAGTTTTTGCTTCTCTTCCAATTTCACCCTCTTCTCCCTCTTGTGTTGAGGCAAGAAAGTCTTGTTTCAAATGGTTTTGTTCTGCCGGCGTTAAATGTTCTTGATCCATGACGTTAGCCTTTTCTTTTTTAAACAATCAAATTAAATTTTTCAGATAAAACAGTTTATGCGCATTGATCCCCAATGCCCTTCCATCACTTGGGCTCCAGCATATCGACACCATGCTCCCCCTCACATGACAGCAAAACGCCATCTCTTCTCTGCTTCTGCCCCCAAAATGGACTGTCCAACAGCATAGCCCTTCTGAGCTAAAGAGAAAGGGCATTGCTCTCTATAAGCATAAGCAACATTGTGTCATGGAAATTTGTATCCATCTGCCCATTGATAAAGATCATCCAAGATCGCCCATCACAAAGCCCCCTATTCACAAAGCCACTTATTGTTGGGCATTTACTGTCTGCAACATCTGCATGATCTGCTCTACTCCTCCATGAGTCCCCATTGGTGCTGCAGCATTTTGCTCTTCTTGAAGAGTGTTTTGCGCCTTTAGCGCAATTTTATGAATAAGAGAGGCGGGTAAAGGCGAATAACGTAAGAGATCGAGCATAATCTCTGGTGTTGCAAAATTTTGCATCAAAGGAAGCAATTGCATGATCAATGCAAAAGTACGCTCTTTTTCATTCAGACTCGTTGGTGCATCATCCACGACAATATCATATTCCAAACTTGTTACCATTTCGCGTGTCAAAGGAACATACTGCGCATTTTCATCCCCAGCAATACGAACCAACCGCCCATCGGACAGATAATTTTGAATCAGATAGAGAATAATTTTCCCCTGTCGCTGCCGATATCGACGCAAACCATCAAAAAAGGAAGCCAACAGATTAAGAGATGATTGGCGCCGTTGTTGTTCAAGAATACCGGGCTGATTAACAGCGCGCGTCCCAACAAATTCAGAAGACAATCCCGTCACTTGCTCGAGAGCGCTCTTTGCTTCATTAAACAATTGGAAAAACCCTTGCGGAAATTGCGCCACCGGTTTAGGCTGGATTCTCCCACCAGACACAGCCCCACTTTTCAACCAAGTAATGCTATCGGCTCTAGCCCAACTCTCAACAGCTTGTCGATCATCATCAAAAGCATCACGTTCTGCCATAATACCGCCTTTTGATTGGCTATTGAGCAAATACATCACTTGACTAAAATATTTGTTTGCCCACCGTTGTGGATCTTTTGTAGGGCGCACAAGCCCGTAAAATTGCCGGCTTAACTTATCAAAAGTACCGGTAATACATTCCCATCCCAATTGACCTGCGGGAACCAAAGGCTTATCGGGTGCTTCAAGCAACTTTCTGCCTAAAAACGCTCGTTTGACAATTTTTCTCATCAACCGTGTTGCTTGAATATCCGGAAAGGCTTTACTTAAATTTTGGAAATCCTGCTCTGAATAATCAATAAACTTTCCACTTTGCGGTTCGAGAACTTTATAAACCACCTCACGTTCAAACCAGCGACATTCAGCCAATGTCACCATTTTAGGCCGTTGATAGCTTGTTCCCTCTTCTTGTTGATAAGGTTGTGTCCCATTGTTGGTTGGGTGTAAAAAACTCTGATGTTTCACCCAGTCGGCATTAAGATCACTCCAATGAACATGGGGAAACATTTGCTGAGCCACTTCTAAAGGCTTTTCATCAATGTACCATAAGCGTTGTGCATCAATGAGATTAGACTTAACAGCACTCGCATCCCAGACCATTTTCATAGGATCAAGCCGCGCAATAATGGGTTTTCCTTGCGGATCTTCTTCATAATCAAGGCGGGTATCCGTCCAGCCCATACCGCAAATGACCGCATCTTGAAAAGCATCGGAATCTTCATATTCCCCATCAGCTTCATCGCGAAACCATTCGGCTGCCCCTGTTAGAATCTGGTTTGCAAAAGCAGCCCCTTCTTGTCGTGGAATAAATTGGACTTGTCTTTTATTATTGCGCTCAGCCCCAATAACGGCATTAATCAAAGGTGCAATACGGTTAAAAGTCATCACCGGTCTGTTTTGTTCGTTCAAGACGGCCAAGTCTTGCTTATTCCATTGCCGCCCATTATAAAAATCGTAGTCTTCTTGGGCATTTTTTCGCCATTTTTCCACATGCGCAATATCATCCTGATACCAGCCTACGAGTTTTTTAAAGAGTGCTTGATGTTCAAGCGTTTCGATTTGATCAAAAGAAGAGAAAGAAGAATCTGTAAGTATATTCATTAAAAAGCCATCCATGAAGTTTGAGAATGGTGAGAAGAGCGATAGGTATTTTTTTTAGGACGGACATGGGGCTGTTCATAAGCCACACACATCAGTCCAAAGGCATCGGCCCCATGGCTTGCCCAATCATGTTCAGCGCCAAGACCAATATTGCGCTGTTCATCACGCTTTTCATGATACCAAGCGAGTGCTTTTCTCCCCGCACCTGTTGTGTCACGATTAAACCATAGAGCAGGAAACAAACGCCTTACGGCTTCGATACGCATTTTCACAGCGCCCGTTCCCTGATTAGGAATGATTTTGGTTTGAAAACCAGCTTGTTGCAGTGCACTTTCAAAACTGACATTATAAACACGATCTTTTGTTGCACCATCATGGGGCAAGACCATGAGAGCCTTTTCATATCCCCTTTGAAAGACCCACCCCACATGCTCAGAAAGCGGTTGCCCTTGGGCTTCATAATAATCGAGCACGCGAATTTCCCGCCCAACAAATTGCGCGACCCACAAGGCGGTTGCATCGGCCTTTGCTCCCGTTCCCCCGATATCCCAAAAGATTTTAATTTGCATCAAAGGATCACGTGGAACAGTGGTAATCCGCCCTTCCATTTCAGCTTCGAGAAGACATTTTTGATAATAAGCGCCTTGCACAGCTTGGAGATATTCCCCTTCCCAAATATGGTTATACTGCTCTGGTCTTTGTTGCAAATCGCTCAATCGATCCCGATTAAGCTTTTCGGGAAATTGCGGATTATCGCGCCAATTAATTTCCGCCCCTTTGATATTGGGGTTATCAACATTTCGAAAACGTTTTTCCACGGGGGCATTTTCATGGCATGGGTTCCAAGTGACCCATAATTCTGCATTCCAATCTTTTCCCTCTTCGCGCAAAGTTGGAATAAGCGTTTGCCAAGCAGTCTCGGTTACCGGTTCCGCCTCATCAACCCAACAGAGGAAAACACGCCCCATTGATTTAATACTAGCAATATTTCGATCAAGACCAGCAAAAACATAGACGATCCGTCCATCTTTTGATTTAATATATTTATCGCCGATTTCATAATAGTCTTGTAGAAACGGATAAGATTCGATGGCGCGTTTAATTTCTTCCAAAGAACTCTCATTGAGAGAATTTTGAAACTGTCGCGCACAAAGAATAATACCGCGTTCCCCCGCCATTCCATGGCGATATCCCACCACAGCTGACATCAAAGCAAAAGAGCGTGTTTTTCCAGAGCCCCGTCCTCCCCAAGCCGCCCGCACATCGGCTTTTCCCGTAAAGACAGGAATAAGCTTTGGGATAAGAGCCACTTGAGCCGTTTTCTGCCCGATTTTTTGAGAAATTTTCTGAACAATTGTCATGATCAATTTTTATACTTTAGCAGCAATTGAACTTCACATTTTTGCATGAGATCCCACCTGAGCAATCCCCTTGCCCCCGCCATACACCCCAAGCCCTCAAGCCCCCCAAGGCACAAAGCCCTGCCCCCTCAAACACCGCGCCCCTGTCCCCCACAAAAGCACGGTATCTGCCCCCATTTCACCAGGCTCACACAAAATCCCTTAAAAGCACGCCATCTTCCAATTTCATGCCCCGCAACATCCCCAAGCCTTACACTTGATCTATGCCTCAAAGATCCCCACCAAAGCACACCATCTTAAATTTCACGCTCCTCATCCATCAAAACAGTATCTCATACCACCCCGCCCAGATACCCAAACACCCCAGGCCCCCAGCAGTTAAGTATCACAAACACCTACAAGCACGATATCCTCTGCTTCAAACGCGCTCACACATCATCCCCCAAAGCAGCGCCCTTCCACGAAGACATCTCCGATCATCCACTTCCACGCAACATTTTCCGATATCACAAACCTCAGTTTTCCGCAGGCTCACGCTTCAAAATCCCGCTTCTCCGATTGGATCCCCTTTGACTTCACGGATACAATCTCGATCCGCGAAACTGTTTTGACATCTCCACCCCTTCAATAACGAGAAAAGACAAACCTTCACAAGAAATCCAAAACGGCAGAGTGCATCAAGCGCTCTCCCCCGCGCCTTTCAAGCATCACAGCCATGTCCCCTTACGTACCACGCCCAGATCTCTTGCCACAATCTCTTGAAAGCTTCATCTACTTCGATACACGCCCTCACACATCATCCCCCAAAGCAGCGCCCTTCCACGATGACATCTCCGATCATCCACTTCCACGCAACATTTTCCGATATCACAAACCTCAGTTTTCCGCAGGCTCACGCTTCAAAATCCCGCTTCTCCGGTTCGGTATTTTTAGGCTTCACGGGTACGATCTCGATCCGCGAAATTGTTTTGACCTCTCCCCCTGCTTCTCCCGTCACCTGAAGAGGCAAAACTTTTGCCAGCAGTGAAAAAAAAGGCACAGGATTATTTAGCGCATGATATTGCAGATAAGACACCAATCCATCTTCTCCATAGTGAGATCCAGCTTGTTCAGCGGCTGTCAGTAAGGCTTCATTAAACCGCTTGGTTGTTTTATTCAAAGCCCCTTTTTTCCGCCCTTTTCGACGTAAGGGAAGACAATTTTTCTCAGCCATCATCATGTTCCTTTCAATCAAGAAAAACCAATTCCATGACATAAAAGAATGCCATGAAAATCAGCAACGAATCTTCAAAAGCACTCCACAATGAAAAAAGCAAAACCACCCTCAACAAGCCAAAAGCTGCCATAATACTGGACCCCTCAACTCCAAACCTCTGTTCCCATTCCATGCCCTCACAAAAGGACAACACGCCCTAAAAGCCCACACAACGGGTCAATCCTCCAGCTCCTTGAACGTCCCTTTTCTTATTTTACAGATCCACGCCTTTACGCTTTTCTATCTTTACAGAAAAATCCTCCAAACCATCACCCCACACCACTTTAGTCAACACTGATCTATTAACCATCAAACTTCTTGTGTAGCAAAATATCCCCTACGAACTTCAGATCATCACCCTTCAAACGGATAGTATGCCTTGCCTTATCCCAAATATTTCTGCTCTCTTCACCACACCTCAGAACCACACTCCTTTACAATAGAACCGCACAGCCAAATATTTTAATTTTTCTTGCCAATCTTCTGAAATTACTTTATCACTCAAAAGATGCTTTGGTCGTCTACGCAGCGATCAATAAGGGATTTGAAAGTCCGAAAGCTCAGTACAAAAAATCGATGCCACTTTGCGGCATCTCCCGGATTCCGGGAGCTTTTGCTATGTCCAGGTGCGATAAGCACTAAAAGCAAAAGGCTGACTGAGCTCAGTGCTTTCAAACTCCCGGATACCAACGCGAGGGCGCTCGCAACCGGCGGGGGGCTTGAAATGCAAACCAAAAATCCACGTTTTAATGATATTTCGATTGGCAAAAGAATTCGTCATAGAAGAATGTCAATGCGGCTTTCTCAAAAGGAATTAGGAAACCATTTAGGTGTCAGTTTTCAACAAATCCAAAAATACGAAAAAGGCTTCAATCGTGTAAGCGCAGGGCGGTTACAAGAAATTGCCAAGCTACTGAAGGTTCCCATTACCTTTTTTTATGCGGATATTGCTACAAAAGAAGATATCCCCACAAAAGAATATCCCTCACACGATGATCAAGAAATCTATAGCGAAAAAGAACACGCTCTTGTAAAAAATTTTAGAGAACTCCACCCTAAAAAACAGAAAGCAATTTGGTGGTTAATTTCCGATTAGACAAAAGCCCCCTCATCAGCATATTCCGCAACATACCTCAATAAAACTTATGTACATCTCAAGAGACAATATTTCAAGGAATCTTAAGAACAAGCCCAATCCTCTTCTTCACTCTTCGTCCCCACTTCTCTCCCTACATGCTATGCCACAACAAACGCCCCCACAAAGCCCAATTCCTTCACATCATTTTACAGATCCACGTTTTTAGGCTTTTACGTCTTTACAGAGAACAGTGAGACGAAAGGCTCAAACAGTCAGCACGCGCTGCACTATCAACACAAATCTTTAAACCACATGACTTTTCTAGCAGAATTCTCTTCTAACCACTTCATATGGTTATCACCACGTCTTAAAGGACGATATTTCATAAAAACTTAAGAGCAAGAGCTATTCTTGCCACTTTTTGCCTTTTCACACTCTCTGCCCCCCTATTTTCTCACCGCATTCCCTACCACGACGAAAGCCCCCACAACGCATAAATTCTTCGCATCATTTTACAGATCCACGTTTTTATGCTTTTGCGTTTTTACAGAAAAATAGAAAATGAAACGTTCAACCCGCCATCTCCACACCACTTTAGTCAACACTGGTCTATTAACAATCCGGCTTCTTATGTAGCAAATTACCCCTCTACAGGATAAAACTTTCCACCTCACACCGATTTGTAAACTATAATCCAGCTTCTCACCTAGCGACTATCCCCCACTGAGATCAAATCACCACTCCTCAAAAAATATTCTTTTACAATAGAACCGCACAGCCAAATATTTTAATTTTTCTTGCCAATCTTTTGAAATTACTTTATCACTCAAAAGGTGCTTTGATCGTCCACGCAGCGATCAATAGGGAGTTGAAGCCTGAAAAGCCTAATACATGAATTTGTCCCGCTTTGCGGGTATCCCGGAATTCCGGGAGCTTTTGCTATGTCCAAGTGCATCTTCGCACTAAAAGCAAAAGGCTGATTAGGCTCAGTACTTTCAACCTCCCGGAATACTCATGCGAGGGCGCTCGCAACCGGAGGGGAGCTTGAAGTGCAAACCAAAAATTCACATTTCAATGATATTTCGATTGGCAAAAGAATTCGTCATAGAAGAATTTCAATGCGGCTTTCTCAAAAGGAATTAGGAAACTCTTTAGGTGTCAGTTTCCAACAAATCCAAAAATACGAAAAAGGCTTCAATCGTGTAAGCGCAGGGCGGCTACAAGAAATTGCCAACATACTGGCGGTTCCTATTACCTTCTTTTATACGGATATTGCTACAAAAGAAAATCATTCATACTATGATCAAGAAATCTATAGCGAAAAAGAACAGACCCTTGTAAAAAATTTTAGAGAGCTCCACCCTAAAAAACAAAAAGCAATTTGGTGGTTAATTTCTGATTAGGCAAAAAAGCAGCATTCAAACATTATCCGCCGACACCCCCCGCCATTACCCGTCAACACCGCGTGCACCTAAAGCTTTCGATATCGGCTATCACCCGCCTCCAATAATGGTATTTACAGCAGCCCCTCAAGGTAGGAGGCCCACCCCCACTTCAAACAACATCCCCTTGTTCATCCCCCCTTTGACAGCATCAGAGAGCAACAAGCAAAAAAGCAACAAAATTTTGGAAAAAAACCTTGAGCACCCTCACCCCATTATCTTCTCACCCATCATCTTCCCCATCTTCCTGCTGGCTCTTATGCGGAGCTCTTAATCTGATCTGGTTTAAAGATACAATTCCGATTGTGCCATTATGATACCTTTTTACATTTACCTTGTCAAGTTTTTATATTGTTCTTTTAATATTTCGTGTCATTCTTTCTCATAATCATCTCTCTCATACAAACACAATGCCCAAAACATAAAGCACAAAATACAATATCATTATGTTGCTCATTCACGCGTTTTTGAAAAACATACCTTACAGCTTTCGCCATTTCACGACAGTGCGCTGCAAAATAATGCTCCATACCTTGTGATCATAAAAACCAACCTCTCCCTCTTCACATCGCTTGCTCTTGTCACCATCTCTGGTAGCAACCGCGCCCCTCCATCCCATTCTCTCCCATTTCAACCCACTCTCCTCTCTTGGCTCCAGCCATCGCCCCATCTCTCCATCTTCCATTCCTCTCCCCCCTCAACACATTCCTCGCCATGATAAAACCCCACATGCCCCAAAGCACGCACAACGCAGAAATCCTCCACGCCCCTAACTTCCTCTTCCTTTTTTACGGCTCCACGTTTTTACGCTTTACCATCTTTACTAAAAAGCAGCCAAACAAAACGTCCAAACCACCACACAACTGTTTTACGAGAACGCAACACATAACAACGTACTTCACAACAAGCTTATCCACCTACAAACTTGCCTTCATTCTTCACGCATCCCGTCACTCTCTTCACCGTCTCTTTATGCTTAAATAAAAGGAACACACCGGCATATTACCAATGTTGCCCATCTTTTGACTCACATGAAGCGTTTTTTAACCATCTGCCCCTCAAAGAACGAAATTTTCTAAGCACCGATTGACAATCCCATTTCAAAAAGCAGATTTTCCCACAAGACAAAACTTCCCCCACACACTGCTCTGTAAACAATTCTCTACACTTTAACCTCTTGCTCAACCCATCCCCCCACCGTCAAATCACCATCCCTCAAACGACAGCACTTCATCAGACACAACAGACAAGCCCCATTCCCTCACGCCATCCTTTCCGACACCTCACGCACTCCATTCCCCTCTCGTCAACACACTCTCATCCCCTCATCTCCATACGCATTCTCTCCCATTTCAACACTTTCTCCCTCTCCCCACTTGCGCCACAGCACTTAACAGCACTTAACAGCACTTAACACCCCAGCTTTCCCCTCCATTCACAAGACTCGTTCCCCCATTCCACACCATGATACACGCCCAACCTCCCCCAAAGCCTACACAACACATAAACCTTCCACGTCCTTAACTTTCTTTTCTTTTTTACGGCTCCACGTTTTTACGCTTTTACATTTTTACAGAAATTAACAAATGAAAGGTTCACACCCCCACACACCACTCTGTAAACAATTCTCTACACTTTAACCTCTTGCTCAACCCATCCCCCCATCTCGAAATCACCATCCCCTCAAAGAGCAGTATTTACGGCATGATAGGAAACGAACCGTCTTAGAAAAAACGGCATGGAGAGATCAATGATCGTCTTCTAATGTTGTATGAGGGGGTGTTAATGCTTTATTTTTCTTAATTTTTATAACACCAATCATTCCAGTGAAAATAATGAAAGAAGACATCGTTAAAAAAGAGCTCACCAATCCTACCAGTGCAAAAAGCCCAGCAATAAGGCCAGACACAGCTTCAGCAGAGTTTGCTAAAGTTGAAAAGGTTCCAAAACTCTTACCAAAATCTTCACGACGAGAGTATAATTGAAGCGCAGAGACTAAACTAATATCCACAAATGCCCCCGTAAATCCTAAAACGAAGGCAAACATGAGAAGCAGTGGTAAATAAAATATTGCCGCTAAAGGCATAAGAAATAGAATTCCCCCATAAAGAAGCCAAAAGACCATAAGCTTTAATGATGTAACCTTGACTATAATTTTACGATAGGACAAACCACCCACAATCGTTCCAACAGCCATGAGAGAAAAAAGTGAACTCACAAATCTTTCCTCTCCCCCCACAGACAGAACAAAAGCTGGAATTAAAAATCTTAAAATTGCACCTGCAAAGAGAATAGCAAATGCCGAGCCAACGAGCGTAATAAATAAATGTTTATTTTCAGTCGAAATATATTGAAGATAGGAAGCGGTTTCGCGATAAATTTTTATAAAATTGAATGATTTAT
>NZ_JAQITG010000014.1:0-45391 GCF_028618615.1 Bartonella sp. AU15XJBT | reverse complement strand
ACTTGCACGGTATCCTTAAAGAAGAACGTCCAGTCACAGCCGTAACAGCAGCTCGCATTGGTAAATTGTTAGGAAATAGACCAGCCCTTTGGCTACAGCTTCAAGCCAATTATGATGCTTGGCATGCAGAACGGGAAACAGATGTTAGCAAAGTTCCAACACTAACAGCTAGAGAAATGAATGCGCAAATGGAACATAGCCATTCGTAACCTTCTCCCCACCTTAAAGACGGGGAGATGAGTCATAATTTATGACTTAAGCAACCTTTTTAATGGGGCTCTCGAAATTTGGTTCGTAAGATTTTAACAAAGACTCTATAATCGGAGGTGGTCTTAAAGTTCCAAAATTTGTAATCATTGCCAAAATTTTCAGTGCATTTGGGGTTTCGTCTTGAAGCTTAAAAATTAAAGCTTTTTCTATTGCATCCATAGTCTCAATGAGAGTATTAAAAGCCTTATCTTCAATATCATCACGATCAGAAAACTGATACAACGCCATCCACAAATCGCATAAAAAATCAATACTGGTCTTCATTGCACACCTCCATGGATTTGTTCTCTCAAACATGCCAATCCTCTCGATGTGATTTTTGTTGAAGGGAGTACCTTTTCTGTACCATCCGGTCTTTGAATGGTGATAGCAGGACAATCCATAAAGCCTTTCTTGATTTTATCTTGGTAAGGTAACAAAGGCGCCCCTGGAGCCCGTCGATAGACCCAATCATGTTTACGCAAGTAATCTGTTAAATCCTTTGGTCGCACCTCTAACATTTTCGCTGCTTCAATCAAACCAAACAAACCATCAGAACGCTTTAAGCCATCCAAAGCTTGTGCTTTTGGTGCTAATTCGGCAATAGTGTTATCTTTTTGCTCTATTTGATTTTGTAAGTGATTCAAAACACCAAGTAATGCCTCGGGTTTGGAGTAGTCAACTTGTGGTATAGCTACTTGTTTCAAAAGCCGTTCACATTTGATAAAGTATTGACGTGCCTCATGCCCTTTGTCATTACGTTCGATCATGGAAAGGTGTTTAGCCATGTCTAAGGTGAGGTAGTATTCTATGCTTGGGCGCCCACCTTTTTCTAAATTTTTAGAAAAACCTATAAAGTCTATATTTTCTCGAAAGTTACATTCTTTAATGCGATTTTTAATCCAGTCTGCAAACTTTGATGTGATTCCCAAAAATGTGTGCAAATCACGAGCATTGACGGTTTGAACAGTTTCCTGATCAATGGTTTGTTCCGATATCGGAATAAGAGTGTTCATGTGAACTCCTTGGTAATAGACGTTTTTGATTGACACTCAATGAAGAGTGCCGGGCGCTCAAAAACACGGTACCAAGTCCGTCGTTACGCTTTTCCCGTAAGAGTATTGTATAGCGTAACCACACCCGACGAGGTCATTATATGCGTGTAACATACAATGAGTCAAAGCCTTTAATGTGCGGAAAATAAACTATCTCGGTAGCTCGTCCGCTTGGTATTTAAGGTGTTTTTGAGGCACCTGATTCGATTATTCATATTGTTGCTACATTGTCAAGTGGCAATGTAATATTTTTATAAAAATAATCCGTTAAATCTTTTGGTCGTACTTCAAGCATCTTTGCTGCTTCAATAAGACCGAACAAACCATCAGAGCGTTTTAAGCCTTCCAAAGCTTTTGCTTTTGGTGCTAATTCAGAAATAATATGATCTTTCTGCTCTATTTGACTTTGTAAGTGATTCAAAACACCAAGCAATGCTTCCGGTTTGGAGTAGTCAACTTGTGGTGTCACTACTTGTTTCAAAAGCCGTTCACATTTGATAAAGTATTGACGTGCTTCATGCCCTTTATCATTACGCTCTATCATTGAAAGATGTTTAGCCATGTCTAACGTAATGTGGTATTCTTTTACCTTTCCACCGCTTACTAAATTTTTAGTAAGCGTTATAAAGTTTATATTTTCGAGAAACTTACATTCTTTAATGCGATTTTTAATCCAATTTCTAAATTCAGACTTTATTTCCAAAAACGCATGTAAATCACGCGCGTTAACAGTTTGAACAGTTTCCTGATCAATAACCTGTTCTCTAATTTCTATAAGAGTATTCATAATGAATTCCTATGCAGTTAGACGTTTTTGATTGACACTCAATGAAAAGTGCCGGGTGCTCAAAAACACGGTGCATAGTCCGTCGTCACGCTTTTCCCATAACAGGGTATTTTATAGCGTAACTACACCCGACAAATCTATTATATGCATGTAGCATATAATGAGTCAAAGTCTTTAATGTGCGGAGAAGAGATTGTGTCGGCAATCTATCCGCTATCGATTTAAGGTGTTTCTTAGGCACCTGATTCGACAATAGACATTGCATAAATAATGTCAAGCACCTTTCTATATTTTTGTTAATTTCATCTATAAATGCTGGACGCCTAAAACACAGCAATCATCCCCTTCATTTTCCCATTCATTTCTAGCCAATATTTCAAAGGAGTATAAAATGGCAACAGGTTTTTTACACGGTGTTGAAGTCGTTGAAGTTGACGACGGCACCCGCTCCCTTCGTGCGGTTCAGTCTGCCGTTATCGGGATTGTTGGCACAGCACCCGATGCCGATGAACAAGCATTCCCCCTCAACACACCGGTTTTGGTAGCGGGCTCTCTTTCACAAGCCGCAAAACTCGATAAAACTGGTAAGCGTCAAGGTACATTACCCAATGCCCTTGATCTTATTTTCAAGCAAGTAGGCGCAATTGTCGTTGTCATCCGTGTGCAAGAAGGTGACAACGAAAATGCGACACTCACCAATATTCTAGGTGGTGTAAATGCAAATGGCGCTTATGAAGGTGTTCATGCTTTCATTGGAGCACAATCTGTTTTAGGACAAACACCACGTATTCTGATTGCGCCAGGCTTTACACATCAGCGCCCTTCCAGTGTGGGTATTGAAGAGAACGGAACTGATGCGACTGCCAACCCCGTCGCAGCAGAACTGATTGGCATTGCAGAGCGTTTGCGCGCTATTGTGGTGCTTGATGCTCCAAACACAACAGATGAAGCAGCCCTTAGCACAGCAAAGGATTTTGATTCAAAACGCGCTATTCTCACTGACCCGTTTGTAAAGGTAAATCGTGATGGAAAGATCATAGAACAGCCCGCAAGTGCAGCGGTTGCTGGCGTCATTGCCAAAAATGATTTTACTCATGGCTTTTGGCATTCCCCTTCTAATAAAGTGATCAATGGAATTGTGGGAACTGCGCGCCCCATTGATTTTTCCATTGGTGACAGATCAAGCCGTGCCAACCTTCTCAACGAACAAAACATCACAACAATCATTCGCGAAAATGGCTATCGCCTTTGGGGAAATCGCACACTCTCAAGCGATACAAAGTTTGCTTTTTTATCCGTGGTGCGCACCGCAGATATGATCAATGATGCTATTTTGCGCGGACACCTATGGGCTGTCGACCGCAATATCAAAAAAACCTACATGCATGATGTCAGTGAAAGCGTTAATGCCTATTTGCGTGATTTGAAAGCACAAGGCGCTATTCTTGGTGGGCGTTGTACACCTGATCTAGAGCTTAATACAGCAAGCGCCATTGAAAGCGGCAGAGTCTATTTCAATGTGGAATTCACGCCCACAACACCCGCAGAACACATCACGTTCCGTTCACAAATCATCAATGATTACCTAGAGGAGATCTTTTAATGACAGTCCCTGTATTACCAAGAGTTTTGAAATATTTTAACATTTTTGTTGACGGCATTCCCTATCAAGCAAAATGTGAAAGTGTCACCCTACCGAATTTGAGTTTGGTCGTTGAGAGTTATCGCGGCGGTGGCATGGATAGCTCCATTGAGGTTGATCTTGGTCTTGAAACCCTCACGCTGAGCATGACCATTTCTGATTGTTCACCAGAATTAATGGCGCTGTTGGGACGCACCGATGTCGACATCTCATTGCGCAGTTCAATGCAAGCACAAGGCACACCCGCAGAAGGTGTTGTTATTACCATGAGAGGACTTTGCAAAGGCTTTGAAATGGCAGAATGGCAACCGGGAGGCAAAGCAACTTCTACAGCAACATTCACATTGCAATATTTCAAATATGTCCAGAAAGACGTTGAAATTGTTGAGATAGACGTCCTCAACCTCATCAGAAAATTCAATGGCGTCAATCAACTCGCAGACCACAGAGAAAACATAGGATTATAAAAATGACCGTCCAAACAAGCATTACACATAAATTATTGATACCCATTGCCTTTGAAGGAAAAGAGCACACCACAATTACCTTACAGCGCCCCAAAACAAAAGATTTGCAAGCAATCGACAAAAAAGAAGGTATAGAGCAGACAATCGCTATGATCGCACGCCTTTCTGGATGGCCGCATGAGGCTATTAGTGAACTTGATATCAATGATTTGTCAAGCATTGGAGAGATCTTGGAGTCTTTTATCAAACGGCGGGATACCTCGACTGGGAAACCGCCGCAAAACTCATAGCCGATATCGCCATTGTGTTCCATTGGTCCCTTTCAGAGATGATGGAAATGGAACCACAAGAACTCATATTCTGGCGAAAACAAGCAGCAGAAAGGTATAAGACAAAATGAGTGAAAAAGTTGCTGATGCAAAGGTGAAATTGTCACTTGAAGACGAACTCACCACGCCTCTTAAACGTATACAAAAGAAATTCGATACACTTTCAAAAACACTCTCACATAGTTTGGGTATTCCGCGCTTTTCTGCTGCTGTACAAAACATGACAAAAAGTCTTCATGGTGTTCAAGGTGCTCTTAGCACAGCAGCAAGTCGTGCTTCGGTCTTTACCGGTGTTTTAGGGCTTGCTGGTGGGGGGCTTGTGGCAAGTGTAACTGCCCTCACCATGAAAACCATGCATCTGGGGGATAGTCTTTATCACGCATCACGCCATTTAAATATGAGTGTTGCATCACTTCAATTATGGGGTGATGCAGCCGATAATTCAGGCACTTCCGCCGAACTCTTTCAACAATCCTTAGCGGTTTTAAATAGGCGTTCGGCACAAGCCTATGCTGGACAAAAAAGAGGCATGATGGGCTTTGAAGCGCTTGGCATTTCTGTCAAAAACACTTCTGGAAAACTCAAATCCACTTCTGTCTTGTTGGAAGAAATTACCGACAAGATGAGTAAGATGAAAAATCAAGCACAAAGACAGCACATTGCTGCCTTACTGTTTGGTGGAGATGGTAAAGAGATGGCATCCATGCTCTCACAAGGCATGGCGCCCATCAAAGAGCTGTTTGCAAAGGCGAGAAAAGGAAAATGGCTGATAGGTGCTGATGTCGCACGCTATGCCGCAGATTTAAGTGACAAGCTTGGTGCCTTTAAGAAAAAAATAGGGGGTATCGCGAGCTTTATTGGTGCACGTTTCATGCCCGTGATCAATGATATGGTTGACGGTTTTTCAAAGTTGATTGATGAAAACCGTGACCTCATTCAAACAACCGTTGCGAGCTGGGCGAAAACCTTAAGAAAAGTCTTGCAAGATTTGCTTAATCCTACCTCTGATTTAAGAAAGGGTATCAGTGATCTTACAGAGAGGATTAAAGGCTGGTTCCAATGGCTAGAGCCTCTAATTGGTGAAATAACTCTTTTCAAGGTGGGGCTTGTAGCTCTTGGTTCCTTCATTTTTGGTCCACTCATTGCCGCATTAGCAGCCGTGGGAGCCGCATTTGTTAGCCTTGGTATCACAATTATGACAACCCCCATAGGCTGGATCATTGGTGGTATTGCAGCTCTTGTTGCTGCCGGATATTTACTCTACAAAAATTGGGACAAAATCAATGGCTGGCTGCTTACATCACTAGCCATAGTAAGCGCAGTTTTTATCAGGCTTGCTTTCGCTCTTTCAGGACCAGTGCTTGCGGCCTTCAATTCTGTTGGTGCTAAAATTACCGGTCTGGCTGTAAACCTTGGAAAATCCCTGCTCTCAAAAATAATCACAGCAGATAAAGCTTTTATTAGATTTTCCGCAACTCTGGGAAGATCACTGCTTTTAGCATTAGCCTCAGCTGCTTCCGCAGTTGCCAGTTTTGCCTTAACTCTTGTAGGTACACTGATTTCAGCAATAACTGCCGTTAGTTCTGCTTTTATATCGCTTGGTGTTGCTATCATGACCACACCTATTGGCTGGATTATTGGCGGCATTGCAGCTCTTGTTGCTGCCGGATATCTGCTCTACAAAAATTGGGACACAGTCATAAGCTTTATAAGCAAGCTATGGGATTCTTTTGCAAGCTTATGTAGTAATGTTTTTAATAACCTCTTGGCGCTCTTTAAAAACTTTTCACCACTCTCTTGGATTTCGAAAAAAATCAATGAACTCATTGAATGGCTGTTCGGTGTCGATTTAATGGAAGTAGGCTCCAATCTTATTAATGGGCTTTGGGATGGCATCAAAAGCAAATGGAACGCTCTGTCTGACTGGTTGAGCGGCATGATGCATAAATTAACCAATTGGATGCCAAACTGGATGAAAGAAAAGTTAGGGTTTAATGTTTCAATCAACAAAACTTCAACGGAGACCATTAAAACCTTTACCGAAGAAACCAATACACGGGCAAAAAAAATGCTCGATACAGCTGTGGTTACAAATACCCCCCCTGAAAAACGCAAGAGTGGTTTTAATACAGGGGGCGTTGAAACAAGGCATATGGAAGCTCCAAATGCAAAAGTGGGTTCCCTCAAAGCTCCCAAGCCCATTACCGTTCATAAGCCGGTAGAAGTAGATGCCCGCGTGATGATTTCAAATTTAAATATTTCCGTCCCCAATGGTCTTAAAGATGAAATCAGAAACGCCGTCAATCAAGCCCTTGAACGCTATGCCAAACAGCAACGCTTGGCTATAGCCTCTAGCCTTTCGGATTAAACATCATGATGTTAGCTTTGGGTGGTTTTATCTTTTCCATTGAAACGGCAGCCTATCAAACCCTTGATATGTCTTATGGCATTCCATGGGTTGAACAAGGGCGATTGGGGCGCAAAGCAGCACTTCAATTGCCTGCCTTTGCAAATGCGGAATTTTCTTTAACCGGTGTGATCTATCCAGATTTTAAAGGCGGTCACGGACAAATCGAATATTTGCGACAAATGGCGCATAATGGTCCTCATATCCTTGTGACGGGTCAAGGCAAGATTTTAGGCAAGTTTGTCATTCTTTCCGTAGAGGAAAAACAAAGCATTTTTCACCAAAACGGCTCCCCCAAAAAACAAGAATTTACAATAAAATTGAGAGAATATGGTGAAGAGCTATGAGTGATCTTTACGTGACAAAAGAAGGCGATATGGTTGATGCCATTTGCTGGAGATATTATGCCAAGGGTCAACAAGCTCTTGCTGTTGAACGCGTCTATGCAGCAAATTTTGGTCTTGCAGACTATGGACCCATTTTAAAAGCAGGCATCACAATCGTTTTGCCAACCCTCCCCTATCCTAAAGCCACACCGGTGATTAGAATTTGGGGCAGTCAATCATGAAACCTTTTTGCATAGTGATGGCAAATGGAGAGGACATCACAAGAACGCTGATGGACTATGTTTTGTCGATTGAAATTACCGATGAAGCAGAAGACAAAAGTGACCGCATCACCATAGAACTTGATGACCGCGCCCGTGAGTGCGACAATGGCTTTCTTGATATTCCTCTCATTGGAACAATCATTTCCGTAACACTTGGCTATGAAGGCGGCAAAAACCGCGATATGGGCGCCTATCTGATTGATGAAATCTCTGTAAGCAGCCCCCCACAAAGTTTAAGCGTGACAGGACGCGCCGCCTCTATGAACACGTCTTATAGAACACCCAAAAGCCAATCCTATCACCAACAAACCCTTGGCAATATTATTCAAGAGATAGCACAGCGCAATGGCTATATAGCAAAAGTTGACCCTGCTCTTGCAAAAATTGTTGTGCGTCACATTGACCAAACTTCTGAAAGCGATATGGCTTTTGCCACACGCCTTGCAGAAGACTATGATGCGGTAGCAAAACCCGTTGATGGCAAGCTTGTTTTAGCTAAACGGGGCGAAGGCAAAGCCATTACCGGTGAAACACTGCCCGTCGTTGTCATCCATGAAAAACAATGTACCTCTTGGGATTTTAAATACAGTGCACGCGATGAAGCAGGTGCCGCCAATGGCTTAGCAACAGATGCAGGAGATGACCAAAAAGCCGCCGCTGATGCACGAGAACCAGAAGACGTTGATGACAGCGAAGATGTTATCCATATGGATGAAAGTGACGCCCCCAATTTGCCTAAAGAAGAGACGGAAGCCAAAACACCTGAAAATCAAGAGCAAGAAGAAGAGAAAAAAGGCGGTGTTATCGCAAGCTATCATGATATCCGCAGTGGTGAAAAAAAGGAAGTCAAGGTTGGTCAAGCACCGTTTCATGAACTCAAATACACCTACCACAATCAATCAGAAGCTGTTGCGGCTATTGCGGCTTATCGCAATAAATCATCGCGTGGCAAATCTTCTTTCTCATGTGATATCGGAGGTGATCCCTTTGTGCAAGCAGAAGCAAAGCTTGTTCAAGAGCCCCCTTTCCGCCCCTATATTCCAGCAGAATGGCGTATCAAAAGCGTTAAACACAAGCTTGATAAAACAGGTGGTTACACCACAAAAATAGATTGTGAACTTTTTGATGAAACCCAAGAAGATGCGGCTGGAAACGTTGCAAACACAACACCAGACAAAGATGATACCCTTGATCCAAACGCCCCACCAAACGCATGCGACGAAGGCGAAGGCGTAATCCATATGGATAAAGAGGATATCAATTAGCAAAAATATCAAAAAATTATAGAAAGTTGCTTGACATTATTTATGCAATGTGTATTTTCGAATCAGGTGCCTAACGAACACCTTAAACCATAAGCGGATTGGTTACCGAAATAATCAGTCTTCTATACATTAAAGACTTTGACTCATTATATGCTACATGCGTATAATAATATTGTCGGGTGTGGTTACGCTATACAATACCCTTGCGGGGAAAGTGTAACGACGGACTTATGGCCGTGTTTGTTAGCGCCCGGCACTCTTTTTTAGAGTGTCATTAACAAACATCTAACCATAAGGAATTCATTATGAATACTCTTATTCCGATATCGGAACAAACTGTTGGACAGGAAACTGTTCAAACAGTAAATGCACGTAATCTACACACATTCTTAGAGGCAAAACGAGACTTTTCCAATTGGATTAAAGATCGCATCAATAAATATAATTTATTAGAAAATCAGGATTATTTAGTTTTCACCAATTTTGGCGAAAACCTCCAAGGTGGACGTCCCTCCAAAGATTATGCTCTCAGCTTAAGCGTAGCTAAAGAGCTTTCTATGGTGGAGAACAATAAAAAAGGTAGAGAAGCTCGTTTATACTTTATCGAATGTGAAAGACGTGCAAAACAAGTCGCTACTCCACAGATAGCCGCTCCACAAGTTGATTATTCCAAACCCGAAGCCTTACTGGGTGTCTTGAATCACTTACAAAGCCAAATCGAACAGAAAGATCATGTGATTGCAGAACTAACTCCAAAAGCACAAGCTTTGGATGGCTTAAAGCGTTCTGATGGGGCTATATGTGGCATCTTATTGTTTTTTATTCACGAGTGGTTGTTCAAGGAGCTTTTTGAGATCTTCTGAATTCATTGCCATTAAGTGATTTAATGTAACGGTAGTGCGGATAGAATCTTCTAAACGAGCAAGAATTTCACCCGTAAGGCTACGATGATTTGCTTCAGCAAGCTCTTCCAATTGATTTTTCAGTTCAATTGGAATGAGAAATTTAAATTGCACACGATCTTTTTTTGTCATGCACCTAAAATATACCTAAAATACACTTGACACAAGGTACCTTTATGGTACTAAATATGTGCATATGGAGGTAAAATGAAAACGATCCAATATAAAATAAATATGCCACGTACATTAAAGGAGTGGTTGTTTAATCGGGCAACTGAGAATGATCGCTCTCTTTCATCTGAAATAATTAACATTCTCAAAAAAGAAAAAGCGCTAGAGCATAAGTCCGCAAAAACTCTCTCTAACGCTTTACATCTAACTAACCTGAAAGAGGTCAATTACAATGAATAATAGCACATACTTACCTATCAATAAAGACAAATTAATCAAATTACGAGAAGTTGAAAACGAGCCTCGTGTTCGCGATGTGGACTTAGCAGAAAAATTAGGGTTTGTTCGTACACGTGACGTTAGAAAATTAATTACAAGAAATATGCAAGAAATAGAACGGTTTGGGAGGTGCGCCACTGTGGCGCACGTAATAAAGGGCAATAACGTAACAGAATATTGGCTTAACGAAGAGCAGGCGTTATTGATTGCGACATTATCGAATACAGAAAAATCTTCTCAAGTCCGTTATATGCTTATTAAGTTATTTGTTGCATGGCGTAGGGGCGAGATAAAGCAATCCTATGTTCAATCGATCGACTACTCCAGTCCAGCAGTATTGCTTGGTGTCTTAACGCATTTAAAAGATGAAAACGAGCGGAAAGACAATATCATTGCTAAATTAGAACCAAAGGCAAAAGCTTTGGATGGTTTAAAGCGCTCTGATGGTTTGTTTGGTCTTATTGAAGCAGCAAAGATGTTAGAGGTACGACCTAAGGACTTAACGGATTACTTGCGTAAACATGATTGGGTGTATCGACGTGCTCCAGGGGCGCCTCTGTTACCTTATCAAGAGAAAATTAAGAAAGGATTCATGGATTGCCCTGCTATCACCATTCAAAGACCGGACGGAACAGAGAAGGTGCTGCCTTCAACTAAAATCACATCTAGAGGATTGGCATGTTTAAGAGAACAAATCCATGGAGGTGTACAATGAAGATAGATACCAACTTCTTATGTGATTTATGGATAGCATTATCTCAATTTTCTAGACATGAAAATATGAATGATAAAGATTGTACTGCTCTGGTTGATACTATGACTGTCATAGAAAAAGCTTTGATTTCAAAACTTCAAGATGAGATGCCAAGTATACTTAAAATCTTAACAGTTTTAACAGATTTTGGCGATTCAGAACTGTCGCATAGCATGGAACCTTTGTTGCGCGCTTATGAACCAAATTTTGAGAACCCCATTAGAAAAGTTGCTTAAGTAAAATATATACCCCTCCTCGTTCTTAAAAATGGGGAGGTGGTTAATACAGATTAAACGTGTGGAACGGGTCGTTCAAGAGGTTGTACAGCCAAACGCAACCCCATGGTATGCAGTAACGCATTTAGGCTACGGAACTCTGGATTGCCTTTTTCTGAAAGTGTACGATAAAGTTGCGTAGGATTCAATTTGGCTGCTTTGGCAACAGCTTGAACACCACCATAGGCTTTTGCCATTTGACGAAGTGTTACAAGCAGTTCCCCCTGGTCACCATCTGCTAGGATTGCATCAAGGGTCGCTGCTGCTACTTCAGGGTCATTATGGAATATTTCTGCCATTGCATCATCATGGCTACGGTCTTTCATCTTTGCACTCCTTAATCTTCACGGTTTTGCCAATCGTACCAACAAGCACATGCACGAGTGATATCGGTGTCTTGTGTTTTTTTGGTACCACCGCATAATAACAATAATACGGTCTTTCCAGACTGAGCATAATAAATTCGGTAACCAGGACCAATATTCATACGCAGTTCATAGACACCATCACGAAGCGGCTTGAAATCGCCAAAGTTTCCTTGCTCTAAACGATTAAGACGGCGAATAATTGCAGTTTTAGCCTGCACATCACGGAGCTTTCGCAGCCAATCGGCTATCAAGTCTTTGCCATCAGAGGTAAGGTAGTGACGTATTTCAAACATAATGTATATTCGTTTATAAACGAATGCTTGTCAAGAGCGAAAGAAATTTATTTTTAGATTTTCACTCAGCCCCGCCTTGTGTGGGGCTTTTTTATAGGAGCAATACATGAGAACAATATCACCAGAAGGGCTAGCACTGATTAAACAATGGGAAGGCTTGCGTTTGAATGCCTATAAAGATGCCATTGGGGTATGGACCATTGGTTATGGACATACAAACAATGCCGGAAAACCTTTTGTTCACAAAGGCATGGCAATCACTGAAAAACAAGCTGAAGAACTTCTTTGCCAAGATTTAAGACAATTTGAAAATGCCGTTGAACAAGCGGTTCAAGTTCCCTTAACGGATGAACAATTCGCAGCCTTGGTCTCCTTTTGCTATAATGTAGGAACAACAGCTTTTTGCAATTCGACCCTATTAAAAAAACTCAATAACGGTGAATATGAAGCAATCCCAACCGAATTACAGAAATGGACCAAAGCCGGTGGTAAATGCTTGCAAGGTCTTGTACATCGGCGTGCAGCTGAAGCAGGATTATGGGCGAAAGGTGCTTTTGTTTCCTCTAACTACCAAACCGTAGAAACGCAAGCGCCAACCGGGCTTTTCAAAGCCGAAGCTCTTGCTCCAGTCATTGGTTCTTTTTCTGGACTTGGCGGCTTATTAGCCGGCAATGGTCCAGTGCAATGGGCGCTCGCCACTATCATGGTTTTAGCCGCATGTGCTGGCATTTTCTTTGTTGCTAAACGTTTTCAGGAACACCGTTTATGATCTTATGGATGAAAAGAAATCTGCTGTTAACAGGTGCGGCTCTAGCCGCTTTTTTTATAGCTTTGGCAAAAGCTTTCACCCTTGGGAAAAAGGCAGAACAGCAAAAGCAAACAGAAAAAACCTTAAAGGCAGCAACAACACGACTGGAGGTGGAAAATGAAGTTAATCAGAAAAGTGATGCTGATGTGCGTGCTGCTCTCTCTCGTTGGTTGCGGGACAAATAAGTATGTCTCTTGTGTTGGTTGGTTGCCAATTTATTTAGAGAGAAAAGATGTCAACGTCATCAGTTCGAGCTTAGCAAGAGAGATCTTAAAGCATAACAAGCAGGGCGAACGTGTGTGTGGGTGGAAACATGGCTAGGAAAAGAACACAAGACGATATAGAGCTTACAGAAGGAGAAAAAGAAATCCTTCAAGAAATCATCATGACCTACAAAAGTATAAAAGTGATGTCACGTTATACGAAATGGATTGTACTCATTATACTCTTATTAGCACTTGATTTTTCACGTCTTATAGATGCTGTAGAAAATATTTTTACACAAAAACCAAATATCCGACTCTAAATACACTCTGAAACGTGCGAAACTGTTTAGCAAATAAATTATCAATTTAGCACGTCTCAAAGATGCGAGAGATAATATCGTTTTACACATCTCAAACAGTGGTTTTCAAAACATTAACAATTTGATCCCCTTAGGTCGCTCCTGTTATAAATGCAGCCCACTGTTCCAAGAGAGCATGGCGTTGTTCTAAAAAATCTGTCCGCATATAAGCTTTTGTCACTGAACTCCCAACTGAATGCGCAAGAACAGTTTCGGCAATCTCAAAGGGTGTTGACGTTGTTTCTGCTATCCAGTCACGTAAACTGGAACGAAAACCATGGGGGCGATAAGTCAAACCACAAACTGTCATATATTTTGCCATGCTTGCATCAGAAATTGGTTTGCCGGTAAGACCAGAAAAGAGAAAACCATTTTTTTCAAAGGGGAGAGATTTTTCAATCACTTTTAAAGCTTCATCACTCAATGGCACGCGAAAATCTGAAACCTTTCCTACAATGCCCTTCATATTTTCTTTGGGTATAGTCCATATATCTTTATCTATTTGTTCAAGACGCAAATAGCGCAATGGATACGACCGTACTCCAGTCAAAATAAGCAACTTCAGTGCTAAATTTGAAAGAATCTTATCATCCAAGCTTTGATAAAATGCCGGAACTTCTTGCCATGGCATAGCAGGAATATTTGTTGATGTTGCACGGGCTTTTCCTAAAAGGGCGCGTGCTTTCATACAAGCTTGTAGATCAACGTCCAAACCAAGAGCCGCAGCATATTTCAAACAAATGTTAATACGATTAAGTGCTTTTCGTGCAGTGTCTGCTTTTTCATGCCAAAGAGGAGCAAGAACATTGCGAATGATATTAGCCGTTAATTTTTCTATAGAGAGGCTGCCTATGTGTGGAATAACATGCAATTCCAGCGGAGAAAACCAACGCCCATTTTTGCCTTCATTTTTTAACTCTGCTTTTTTACTTTCAAAAGCCGCTGTTGCAATCTCACTGAATATGTTGCTTTGCTGTTTTAAGACAGTTTGTTCTCGAAAGACAATAGGGTCATTGCCTTCTCTGAGAATAGCACTATAATGCTTGGCAAGTTCGCGCGCTTCTTTTAGAGAAAGTTGTGCAACTGGACCAAGCCCCATTTCACGGCGTTTGTTATGGTATGTATAACGAAAGAACCAAGAGCGCGTATTGTCTTTTCGAACATTCAACCATAATCCTGCCCCGTCACAATACTTACCTTGAGAAGCAGACTTGACAAGTAATGCTGATAACCTATGAATCCCCCTCACTTAATTTCCCTTCTCGTCCACCTTTTCACACATTGCTCGTCCACCTTTTTGGGGCCACCTTTTAGACCACCTTAATTTTTTGATTTGAGATTTTTTCTTTAATTCTTAATTTTTTTATTGGAACATAAAAAATTATAGACATCAATAGCTCTTGCACATATTTACATAACTTGATTCTTGTTGCTAAAGCCCTGTCTGCCGCGCCTGGGCACCACTCTCTTTTTTATTTCTAATAATTTATTGTTTTTCTTAGGTTTTTTAAAGGGTTAGGGCACTAAAATAAAAGTGAGGGAATAGGATTTTCCAACATGTCTCTTAATTACTGTAAGTTAAGACTTCTTCTCGAGGGATGTTAGTTGATTCGGACACTCAAAATATTTTAGTTTCTAACAAGATGAATTCTCAAGAAATATCTCTAATTTCATTAAAATTATTATACTTCAACGTTAATTTTGTCCCGAAAATTTTTGATGATATGCGTCATATTAATGGTATTATCTGTATCAAAGTTACCCACGGGATAATTACTCTTTCTAAGAAATGCCAAAGCCTTCACTACAAAATTATTGAGAACATCAAAGAAAACACGTGTTTTTATAAAAGTTTTTTAAATTTACATTAAGTCTTTGTAAATATACAATGTATTGATTTGTAATGATAATTTATTGTTTTGTATGTTGAATGAGAAAACCTGAATATCGTAGATTTCTCATTTAAAATTTGTTTATATTTAATCAATTAAAATCACTGGTTTGCACACCACAAGGGTGGCTAGCATGTGGATAGAAAACGTTTTATGAACCATCCAGAGCCAAGAGCTATAATGTGAAAATAAGACGCGTAAAATTAGTTGAGTTACTTTTCAATTTTATAGAAAGAAAAAGGAAGAGGGTTAATAAAATTAGTCATGTTTTTTACTTAAAATGGAGTCGAAATCATGTCGGATGAAAATCGGCTAATAGAACTAGAAACGAAGCTAGCTTACCAAGAAAAATTCATTGAGGAGCTTTCTCGTGTGGTCACTGATCAATGGAAAAGTTTGGATGAGATGTCTAAAAAAGTTGATGTTTTAGCGAGACGATTTTCAGATTTAGAAGAGCAAAGCCTTACTGAAACTATTATTTTGCCAATTTATAAATAAAGCAACATGCTGATTTATAATAATTTATCGTTATTCAACTTGAATTAAAATCTTGAATACCGTAAATCCCCTCTTTTTAAATCTCCCTCATATTGAACAAGTCAAAACCGTATCTTTTGCACGTTACAAGCAGGATGGGCCCGGGTAGATAAAAAACTATTAAGAAAGAGCTAAAAATGCTTCTTATGAATCATCTCGAGTACCAAGGGCTGTAGCAACATTTTAGGGTTGGCAAGGAATGTAATGGTATCGGCTTGTTACTTGACTAACGTAAAGTTAGAGGTGCTGAATGGATTTGCCGTTATATCATTTATGGTTTACATCACGAAATGGGCTTGGGCATATTGAGAGATATTTCTTCAAAACAAGCGCATGAATTCGCAATCCAATGGTGTTCTATTTTATGGGAAAGGCGCGCCCCTATGAAGATATTTTTTTAAAAAATTTTCTAGTAATAGCCTCTTGTTTTTTAGATGAGATAAGGTGAATCTCACAATGAGAGAAAGGGGCGAAAAGTGCTTTATCACGATTATGCATTATTTACAGATTAGTTTTTATTTAATGCATTTTTTAGCATGTAGAACAGTTTTTATAAGCTTCCTCATTAATTTCAAGAAGTTTCAATCTTATAAGGCGTGCTGATATCGGAAGACATTTTTTATATGTGATTTCTAGTACTAAAATGAAGAAAGGTTTTTGTAGAGTATAAAACTGCAGTCGTAGAAAAATCTAGAGACTTCAATGGATTTTAATTTTTTCTGTACAGTGTTTTTTTATAGGCAGGGGGGAAATTTATTCGCTAATTTCTTTGAATTGATGCAAATAAAATGATGTTATCGTTATCGATTAGAAATCGTGATTGAGCAATATATTTATTATAATAAAGCATTTTAATCCGCTCTTATGATCAAAAGACTTTTAGTTGTGTTGATAGGATGAGGTACTCTAAGCTACATCGGTTGTGTATAGTACAGTGAGTGCTAAAGGTCTTTTTCAAGCTTAAATGTACTCTTCATTTTATGTATATATTTTGTGAAAAGGCTTTTGTTTTTCGTAATTTAAAATACCAAATATTATTGCTAAAGCACCAAAGATAGTCCATGCTGGTAGATAAGTGAGAGTAATGCAAATGGAGGACAGAAAATCGGGCATTATCTTGCAGAGAGATTGATTAAGGTTATAGATATCTGTTTGAAGAAGATTTACTAGAATTTTATTAAGGGGGGTTATTGTCCAATGTGATGTGATGACAGAGTGTGCATTATCAATAACCAATGCTATAATTGTTAGTGTCACGAAAATGAAGGTCATTAATTTAAATAAAGGGCGGAGCATGTTTTTTCCTAAAGTTTTAACAGGACATACGTATAATGCACAGAAAAATACGGAGTTGCATTATGATAAGAAAATAAATTTACGTTTGTTTTGTGTTTTTTGAAAAAGGCGCATAATTTTTTCGATAAAAATTGAGGTTAGGTTCAACAAAAGTAATGAGACAGAATGTTTGAGAAAAAGCACAATGAATTAAAACGTAACCTTCAAAATCGTCATATTCAAATGATTGCTTTGGGTGGTGTTATTGGGACAGGACTTTTTTATGGATCAACCGAGGCAATTCAATTAGCAGGTCCCTCAGTCATTTTAGCTTATCTCATCGGTGGGCTTATTATGTATTTCATTATGCGAATGCTTGGTGAAATGTCAGTAGAAGAACCGTCTTCAGGAGCTTTTAGTTTTTTTGCTTATAAATATTGGGGAAGTTTAGCAGGTTTTATAACAGGTTGGAACTATTGGTTTTTATATATTCTTGTGAGCATGACTGAACTTACAGTGATTGGATTTTATCTTGATCACTGGATTTTGATTGATCATTGGAAGTCATCCTTCATTGTACTTTTGTTTGTCTCGTTAGTTAATTTGTTTAATGTCCGTTTTTATGGAGAATTTGAATTTGGTTGTGCTTTAATCAAAGTTGCTGCTGTTATTGGTATGATTATTTTTGGGATTTTTCTCATTGTCTCTGGAATGGGGGAAAATCAAGCGAGTATCTATTATCTTTGGGATCACGGCGGTTTTTCCCCTTATGGGGCTATAGGGGTTATTTTGGCGACTTCTGTAGTAATGTTTTCTTTTGGAGGAACCGAGCTTATTGGTATTGCTGCTGGAGAGGCATCTAATCCACAAAAAACAATTCCAGCGGCTATTCGTCAAGTTATGTGGAGAATTATAATTTTTTATGTTGGTTCTATCAGCGTTATTATGATAATCAGTCCGTGGAATATGATTGGAAAAAATGGTAGTCCTTTTGTTACAATTTTTAAAACTGTAGGAATTCCCGCTGCGGGTCATATTTTGAATTTTGTGGTTATTATGGCGGCTATTTCTGTTTACAATAGTGGCATTTATTCTAATGGTCGTATGCTTTATAGTTTAGCTATACAAAAAAATGCTCCACATATTTTCAGTAAACTGAGTGCTGCTCGTGTTCCTTATGTTTCTATTCTTTTTTCATCGTTCTGTACGGCAATAATCCTTATTATTAATGCTTTAATTCCTGATAATAGTTTTATGCGGATCATGGCTCTTGCGACAGCGGCAGCCGTTATTACTTGGACCATTATTGTTATTGTTCATTTGAAGTTTCGAAAGGCCCATAAGAACAGAAAAGGAAATTTTATTTATGCGTTTGGTTTATATCCTTACGCTAACTATCTTTGCTTATGCTTTCTTGTTTTATTATTTTGTATAATGTTTATAAGTGGTTTTGGGAAAAATGGATTAATGGCTCGACTTTTTGAGATGATAGGAATCAGGGTATCCTTTCTTGAAATATATATCCCTGTACAGATGCCTGATATGAGTTTGGCAGTCATCATTGTTCCTCTATGGTGCTTGTTTTTACTTTTAGGCTATAAACTGAAACAATAACGAAAGAAGAGCTAATAAAAGGGATTGATTGGAATAAATCTTGGGGATTATAAAATTTGATAAGGTAACACAAGTCTTTGGTGAATTGTGTGTTTTAAAGAATATTACTGTGCAACTTACCGAAAGACGGATTGCTGTTATTGGTGCAAATGGTTCTGGAAAAAGTACATTTGTTCGTCTTATCAATGGGCTCCAATTACCATCTCATGGTTTTGTAAGTGTTGATGGGCTTGATACAAAACGCGATGCAAAGGCGGTAAAGCGTAAAGTAGGATTTGTTTTTCAAAATCCTGACAACCAAATTGTTTTACCATTAGTAGAAGAAGACTTATCCTTTGGTCTTAAAAATTTGAAGCTTAGTAAAGATGAAATTAAGGAGCGTGTAGATGAAATTTTACAGCGCTATGAACTTCAAGATTTCAGAAATCACGCTGTTCATTTATTAAGTGGTGGGCAAAAACAACTCGTCGCTATTTCCAGTGTAGTAGCAATGAAACCAGATTACATTATTTTTGATGAGCCGACGACATTACTTGATTTGCGAAATAAGCATCGCGTTACGCAAGTGATAGAAGAATTACCACAAACGGCAATAGTTGTATCGCATGATTTGGAGTTTTTGAAAAAGTTTGATAGAGTGCTAGTTTTTGATAAGGGGGAGATAGCAATTGATGAGGTACCTTTTGTTGCTATCAAGGAGTATATAAGAAGAATGTCATGATCGGTTTATATATTCCAAGGGATACATTTATTCATAGATTAAGTTCTGGGGTTAAGCTATTATTTCTTACAGTCTGTGGAACTTTTATAATAATGGTTTCTTCCATAGCGCTTCTTGGACTCTTTTTATTATTTGTTGCCTTATTTTATAGAATTGCCAAGGTTCCTTTTAGCACTGTGATAAAGCAGTTTAAATCGATGGGATTGCTTTTAATTCTTCTATTTTTATTTCAAACTATTTTTAGCGGATGGCTTACGGGAGTGGAGGTTATATTACGTCTTGTTGTCCTCTTTTCTTTATCATCACTTATTTCATTCACAACAAAAGTTTCAGATATGGTGGATGCAATTGAAGCAGGGCTTCAGCCCTTTCGTTGTTTTGGTATAAATCCATCAAAAGTGAGTATGGTTATCTCTATGGCAATCAGGTTTATTCCTCTTTTGAGTGAAAAGTTTAATGAAGTCCATGAAGCACAGCAAGCACGGGGACTTAATACGAACATTGTCGCTCTTGCAATACCTTTAATTATACGAACCATCAGAATGGCTTCAGAAGTGGCTGAAGCATTGGAAGCGCGTTCTTATGATGCTGATGATACTATTGATACAGCATCTCATAATAATCCAAGTTTTTTATAGTGAAAGAAGAATCAAATGAATACAAAAGATTTAGTCTATATTGCTTTATTTGCCGCTATTTATGCTATTTTGGGCCTTTTCCCTTCTATCTATCTTCCTTTTCTTCTAGGGGTACCTATTACAGCTCAGTCGATGGGACCGATGTTAGCAGGGTCTATACTTGGGGCTAAAAGGGGGGCTTTAGCATCGCTCCTTTTTCTTGTCCTTGTTGCGATTGGTTTGCCTCTGTTGCCTGGTGGTCGTGGTGGAATCAGTGTCTTTTCAGGGATTGCAAGTGGTTATTTGATAGGTTTTCCATTTGCCGCATTTTTTATTGGTTTAATGGTAGAATTGTTTTGGCAGAGGTTAAATTTTATAACATTATTTGTGATAAATACTGTGGGTGGTATAGGAATTGTCTATGCTTTTGGTGTTCCATGGACAGCATATATGACTAAAGTTTCTTTACTGAAGGTTTTAATCGCTTCCTCAGGTTTTTTGATAGGTGATTGTTTAAAAGTGTTGATTGCATCCTTTGTTGCACTCGCGATTAAGAGATCTGTTCCTCTCATTCATTCAAAGAAAAAATAGGCTTTATTTTGAATGTATTATTATAATATTTCTCTTTGATATATAAGGCATTGGACGAGTTCTTTTATAGATCTGATACTTTTAATTAATTATACAACAATAATTAAGGCTTTGCCATAATGAAGGAATATCAGTGAATACAAAAGATTTAGTCTATATAGCTTTATTTGCCGCTATTTATGATGTTTTGAGCCTTTTCCCTCCTATTTCTCTTCCCTTTCTTCTAGGTGTCCCTATTACAGCTCAGTCTATGGCTCCAATGTTAGCAGGGTCTATACTTGGGGCCAAAAGGGGAGCTCTCGCATCACTTCTTTTCCTTGTTCTTGTTGCGATTGGATTGCCTCTATTGTCTGGTGGTCGTGGTGGAATTAGTGTTTTTTCAGGAGTTACGAGCGGTTATCTCATCAGTTTTCCCTTTGCTGCATTTTTCATTGGCTTACTGGTTGAGTTATTTTGGAAGCGATTAAATTTTATACTCTTATTCTTGATAAATACTGTGGGTGGTATAGGTGTTGTCTATGCTTTCGGTATTCCATGGACAGCGTATATGACACAAGTGTCTTTGCTGACAGTTTTAATAAGTTCATTAGTTTTTTTACTTGGTGGTTTTTTAAAAGTGCTTATAGCATCGTTTGTAGCGCTTACCATTAAACAAACCGTCCCTCTCATTCATTCTGAGAAAGAGTAGTTCTGATTCTTGAATGAAGTTTTGTATTACTTTGTATGAGAAAGCTAGAACACAAATAGTAACAAAATAAAGTATTTTTTATATTACTTATTTTTATTCTAATGAAATGGAATATCTAGGAAAGATGGATGTATTATATATTATCTAGTATATTTATTATAAATTTTAATTTTGTTTTATAAAATATATCTTATAAATAATTTGCGAATAATATACGCATATAAAAATATTTTCATAACTTACACAACTGACTTTTAAAAGTTATATAAATATAATGAATTATAAATTAATATAAAATTTATTTAACTAATAACGATTAATATTAAATAATCTTTTAGATAATAAAATATTATTTTTCGTATTTTTTATTTTAAATATAATATAGACACAAAAATAGATTTATGTTAATTCCATTATGAATATTTATTAATGGAGGTAAATTATAAAAATGACTATAAAATATTTCTTTGCTATATGTGCTATATTATTAATTTTTTTATCTACAGTGAAAGCATCTGAATATAAAGTTTTTCAAGGAGAAAAATCTGTTACTATTACTCATAATATGAGTGTATCAGATTTACTTCATAGTAAACAGAAAGATTCTTTATTAAATAAAGTTATTTTACCAGCTCATCCTGGTAATCATAATTTATTTTGGGAAAATATGATATTTATTTTTCAAACAGCAAAACATGTGTATATTAATTTAGGAATATATTTATATTATTCAATATTATCCATATTTAAATGGTAGATTAGTTAATTTTTTAGATAATAAAATAATTTTCTCATAAAGATAATAAATAACAAGATATGTATATACCTATAAATAAATTATGTATATTAATATTCGAAGAATTTTATATATTGTAGCAGTAGGTTATAATAGGTAAGCGTTCAAAGCTGAATTAATCAGTTTTTATAATGAGCTTTAAAAAATACTAATATTTTTATAAAACTATGAGAGTGATTAGTTTATTTGTAATAATTATGTTCAAACTTTGTGCCAATTGATTTTTAAATTTTTACCTTGTTGAAAGAATGGTGTAAGTTTTATTTTGAAAAAAGGTTTGTAAGTCTTTTAATTTTTTAAAAATGGATGAGTATCCATTTCATAAAGTTTTTAGAGAAAATGATGTGGGGGAGGTGCAAAGCAATCAATCGCTTGACCCTTCCCTTTTAATTTGGCTTTCCGACTTTTTAAAAACACCCACATCAATATCTTTTTAATAATGGAAATTACGCATTGCTTTACGCTTTTATGTTTCACATTTTTAAATAGGGTGATGTCCCTCATTTACAAAGAGAACAGCTCAAATGCAGTATACTTGTTGTTGTTAATTTACGAGTTTGTTTTAAAAAGATATCTCTTAGGGCACGTCACACCTATTTCGTGAGGACGCTTGTGAATAGTATAAATACTAAAGCCCTCACGAATAATATATTAGGACACCAGCATCTTTACAGTTATGAAGGAGCAAGTCGATATCATCATACACTTTTGCCAGTTCCAATGTCGCTATAGCTGGTTTATGATAAATTTTAGTTTCCTAAGCACTTATTCAATAAATTTCTCCCTTGTCTTAGAAACAGAAAATATTTTTATCTTTACTAAGATATCTTAACACCATTTTCTATCCTAAAGATTGTAGCTTGTCATTGGGTTTTGCAAAATTTGACAGCAGGTTTTGCATCAATTTATTTTTTTCAAAGGGTTTTTAAGAGGGTCTTAAAGGGTCTTAAAGGGTCTTCAAAGACCTTTCAAAGCCTTTTCTCATTTTTACCGTCAAATTCCGATTTTTGCCATTTTTGACTTTTTTACAATTTAAACTGTCAAAATCCATTTTGACAAAACGTGCATTTAATGGTAAAAATTGTATATAAAAACAATAAACTATCACGTCTTTCTATCGTAATCCCATTGAGTATAAGACCTACGTCAAACTGGTCTCCAGAATCTTAATTTAAACACTATCATAAATCGGAAAGCGTTTTATAGCATTAAGATCAAAGAATACTGCCCCCATGACTTTTGTACAGTTCTCCTCATTCAATTATGATCACATCTTATAAATTATTGAAAAAAATGTATACTTGCTTTTATACGTACTTTTAGCTATTACCCTCAAATTAGTTTTGTCTCATTGACTTACAAATCTATGCCGCATTAGCTCAGTTGGTAGAGCACATCATTCGTAATGATGGGGTCGCTGGTTCGAATCCGGCATGCGGCACCATTTTTTGTGCTTAATACGTTGAAATACATATATTTTTCTTTAATTGTCTGTTTTTAGTTCACCTCTTGTGATTTATACGATTTTACCTAATTTATTGTTATTTTTTCCATATTTTTCTTTTGAGTAAAAGGCTAAGGTTTCTTTTTTCTCCACCGCACGACTCTGCCTCACTTATATAACTCTGGAAGTACCACTTTGAAGACTCCAAGCTCGAATCGTTGTTGTGGATACACTAAAAAGCTGTGCACATTTATGGTGAGATATATCTATCGCCATTCTCAAAGAGCATCTCATTTGTATATTACATAAATGGGTAAAATGTTGGGAGGGAAAAATTCCCTCCCTAACTTCAAGCGGCTTTTATCAAAATCTTTTGTATCCCTTGTGTTATTGCACCTAAACAGATTTCAAAAGCTTGATTGATTTATTTAAGATGTTGCTGGAAACGTAGCCAATACAACACCAGACAAAGATGATACCATTGACCCAAACGCCCCACAAAACACTTCATATGAAGAAGACGAAGACGTTATTCATATGGGAAAAAACATAACCAAGACTATTGTTCAAGTTTATTACAGTACAATATTCTTAAAAAACAATCAAATATCATTGATCTATATATGGAATATGTTCCTCTAATATATTGTTTCAGTTAGAAACTGACTATAAGAGAGGAGTAAAATATCCATTATGTTTTCATGTAAATATATTTTATTTATAACAAAATTTATGTAACAGCTTATTTCAAATCCTTCATAAAGGTTTGTTTTTAAGGAAATTAAGCAATTAGAGGAAAAAATAAAGAATAATTAAATTAACTATAGCTTTTTCGATTCAATATGTATAATACGTTGTGTATTCGATTCTTTGATTCTAAATAATTGGTAGATGTAGAATGGTTTAATTATAATTTATCTTTTTGTTTTTATAAAAATTTCTATGATGTAGGTTATGGATTATAAAATTATTTAAAAATCAATTCCTGTTATTTAATTAACTATTATATTTTTATTGTAAAGAGATTTTATTTGCTAAAAGTATTGAAGTTTTTCAAGTAACTTTTCTCTAAATCATTCTAGATCAATTGTATTTATAGGTGGAATATCTGATTATAAATTGGTTTATAAAGAGTTATTATATTGAGATTCAAGAGAAAATTAATTACCACAAAATAAATAGTGGTTAATATAGTATTTGTTATAGTTAAAGATGATATGGGTTTTAATATAATCCGTTATGGTGTTTTGCTCAATTGAACCCTTTCACTATTCCGTTCTTTAAAATTGAGTAAATGTAAGTTTTGAATTCATATCCTGCTTTGTGTAGGTTTTTTTATAGGATAAGAATAATGCGAAAAATATCAACAGAAGGGCTTGCACTGATTAAGCAATGGGAGGGTTTACGTTTAAGGGCTTATGAAGATTCCGGTGGAATATGGACAATTGGTTATGGGCATACAAGTGCAGCTGGAGCCCCAAGTGTCCATAAAGACATGCAAATTACGGAAAAAGAAGCTGAAGAGATCCTTTGTCAGGACTTGAGAGAGTGTGAAGTCACTGTTGAAAAAGCTGTTACCGTTCCTTTAAGTGATGAACAATTCGCAGCTTTAGTATCATTTTCCTATAATGTAGGAATAACGGCTTTTGGCAAATCTACACTTTTAAAAAAACTCAATAATGGTGAATATGAAGCGATACCGACTGAATTGCAAAAATGGACAAGAGTAGGAGGAAAACGTATCCAAGGTCTTGCCAATCGTCGAGCTGCCGAAGCAGGATTATGGGCGAAAGGTGCTCATGTTGCCCCTAATTATCATGTAGTAGAACCAGAAGGTGTGACAGGTATTTGCAAAATAGAAGCTCTTGCACCAATCATAGGCTCTTTTTCAGGGCTTGGGGGACTTTTTGCAGGAAATGGCCCTGTACAATGGGCTTTAGCAGGAATTATGGTTTTAGCTGCTTGTACAGCTATGGTATATATTGCTAAACGTTTTCAGGAACACCGCCTATGATCTTATGGATAAAAAAATATCTGACGACGACGTCAGCAATCATAGCTGCTTTTTTTATAGCTTTAGTGAAAGCCTTTTTCCTTGGGAAAAGAGTTGAGAAGCAAAAACAAACAAAGGAAGCTTTTAATATAGCGAAAACACGGCTTGAGGTAGAAAATGAAATTAACAAGAAAAGTGATGCTGATGTGCGCAATAAGCTTTCTAACTGGTTGCGCGACGAATGAACGAAATTCTTGTATTGGATGGCTGCCAATTTATTTGAATCGACAAGACATCAATGTCATTAGCCCCAATTTGGCAAGAGATATTCTAAAACATAACGAACAAGGTGAGCGTTTATGTGGGTGGAAACATACACGAAAGGTGAAATGAAACTCCTCTGAAAAATTAATCAATGAAAAATTTGAAAGGGGTGAGTACATTCAAATTAAAAGCAGAGGCACTTAAAGAGTGAAAACACTTTGGTGGCTTAATTTAATTGAAGTAACAAGGGGAGGTGTTTAGCTTGAAACAAAAGGATTCAACTAGTTATATTTGCGTAAAATGATTGAGTATATCAATATATTCTAGGGTATCTCTGTTATCTGATCAAAACAAAAGAAAAAATATGCTATGAATTGCCCTGTTATTGCCGTTCAAAGATCTGATCAGATAAAAGAGCTGTCTTCAGCAAAGATGATGTTTATAGACCCATCCATGCTTGAAAAAATCAGTCCACAGAACTGTACAAGAATATGGGCTTTTTATGCGATTTGTCAATAATATTGTTCCGGCTTTTTTACCGTCATACTCCTGAAGATAAACTAAATCCTTTCACACTGTGTCTATTTTTTTTATGCTAAAAGGGTGTAAGAACATTGCAAATGATATTGGCTGTTAATTTTTCTATAGGTAAGCTTCCTATCTGCGGAATAACATGCAACTCCAATGGAGAAAACCAACGCCTATTTTTGCCTTCATTTTTCCGCTTTTTTTACTTTCAAAAGTCGCCTGGGCAATCTCTTGAAAAATATTTCTTTGCTGCTTTAAGACAGTTTGTTCTCAAAAGACAATAGGATCATTGCCTTCTTTGAGAATATCGCTATAATTCTTTCAAGCTTTTGTACTTCTTTTAAAGTAAAGACTTGTGATAGGATCAAGCCCCATTTCACAGCGCTTATTGTGATGTGTATAATGGAACAACCAAAAGTGTATATTGTCTTTTCGAACATTCACCCCCCTGCCCCATCACGATATCTCCCTTGAGGGGATTCTTCTACGAATGCTGCTGATAAATCTATGAAGCGCCCTTATCTAATTTACCCTCTTATCTACCTTTTCACGCATTGCCTGTTCACCTTTTTTGATCCGCCCTTTAGACCTTCTTTAATTTTTGATATAGAATTTTTTCTTTAATTCTTATTTTTATTGAATTATAAAAAGATGTGTAGCAATGTATTCTTGCGCATTTTTATACACTTTGCTCCTCATTTCTAAAGCCCTTTCTGGTAACATGTTGCAACATTTTTTATTTAACATATATTTTTTAGATTTATTCGTAACTTGCTAGAAAAATTTCTATATTTTGATAGAAATATCTTATATCAGTTCACTTTTTTCAAAAAATTATGAAAGAATTCTCAACAAACCTTCAAAATTAAAAAACCTTTAATGGATATTGTTTCTTTGTTTTAGAAATCAAACTTAGTAACGCCCCATTCCTCAACAACAATTGCATTATTTGAAGAGCAATCGATGGTATAATCTCTTTTGAAGTTAACTGAAAGTTTTTCGAACTTCTAGCATATTGTTTAAAAACAAAAGACACCTTCCTTTTATTTGCGCAGTACCCGCGCCATCATCTGATAATTCTCCCACTGACACAAATCCTTTCCGTAATAACCTTCAACACCACAATAAGGTGATTCAAAATAAAACAAGGTGTTTGAACTTTCATAATGTACAATAAAATCAGATCAGCGTAAATGTTCAATGCGAACACCTGCTAAACAGCGGTCAATAAGTTTTAGCACGCCTTCAAATTGGAAAGGATTAAACCCGCGCGGCTACAACGGGTTTCAACTCTCATCGTACAAGATTGCCTACCTTTTCGCTAATAATCGCTGTAAAATATAAAACCTTGAGGCTCATTCTAAGTCCGAGAGAGTTTCTAGATCTTGCTTTATTAAGCGTTGAAACACCTCACAGCGTCTCATCTGAAACGCTAACAGTTTTCATAAAAGGACGATCGTGGCGTTGAAACAGCCTCCAAAAAATTTACGACATCATTTGAGATGATTTTTGCTGCTTTCAGCGAATAAAATGAATTTCTATCTAAAGAAAATACCCTCATGCAGACAAAAGATTTTGTGTACATGCTATGAGAAATATCTTTAATAATTTTGGTAAAATTTCTTTTGTCACCAATATCAGCAGCCGCTGGTGTAATAGAATCAACATATTTTAATTTTCCATACGTAAAGTATATCCATTATTTTTAATACTCTTGTCAGCTATATTAACCGTATTCTCAGTACGTTGTGATAACAAAGTATGCGATGTTAAATTGTGTTATATCGAACCGATTCATCGCAAAACTGTCTTCGTTGGCTGAATGACTAGTCCAGCCTCTATTAGAGAGAGCTTTTCCTTTAGTTATAGGGTAAATTTTACCTATTGCTTACAAGAGCAATTGGATCATCTTGCTCCTATTCTTACCCCTCAAACTGGAATGCAAAATTTATACTTTATTCTCAGAATGCTTCACGACCGATCAAAAATGCTTCACAACCGATCAAAGTGGCTATTTAAACCTTTTATTTTCTATTCTCGCTAGATTAATTGACTCATGTTTGGTGCTTCTAAGCTCGTTTTTGTGGTATATCTGCTCGTCTGCTCATAGCAATGGGGAACGAAAGTGGCTCAACACCATGAGACTTTCCACGAAAGTCCTAGAGAAGAAGTGGTTGATAAAACATGATTTTGGGATGCCATTTTAATGCCAAAAAAAACACTTTCTATAATGCTAGCCGATCCGTCCTCTTCTCATACTAAGAATAATCTATTGCTTTATAATATTTCAACGTTTTACGTATTAAATAAGGAAACCTAATGCCGTAAAATTTTCTTATTTCAAATTTGTTCATAATAAATCAATCAAAACTATTGGCGCTTGCTACAATTAGGATTGCTGTGTGAAAAACACTGTACAAAAAAGGAATTAAGAATGCTTCTTATAAAACGTTTAAATGCAAAGGCTGTTGCAATATTTGAAACGAGAAAATAGAATGACAGTGCTAACCGTTTAAAACAGAGGAGAAATAGCACACAAAGTCGCGCTTGGAAGTGATGATGTTATAAATCTTCTAAGGGGAGAAGACATAGGTTATGCAACGAATAAAGCAGATATTGATGACGCGATTTATGCTCTCCGTTTACGCCTTAAAATACTTGGTCTCATTAGAAAAGCAAAATTTAGTCTCACAGCTGGAAGTCTTTCCTGTATTGATTTTATCTATATCTTATACAAATATATTCTTCAAATAAATCCAACGCGTATCGATAATCCCAATCGCGATTGATATATCCAAAGTAAGGGACATGCGGTCGAAGCGTTGTATATTCTATTATCAGAAATGATATATTTTGATCCTCAACTTCTTGAGACGTATTTGAGCTTTGGGTCAAATTTTATTGGTCATGTCACCCAAAAAGTTCTTGGTATTGAGCAAAGTACAGATTCTCTTGGTCATGGTTTGTCTCTAGGTGCAGGAATGCTCTTTCTGGACAGCTTAATTCTCAATCATATCCTGTTTTATGCTTCTTGGCGATAGCGAAATAGCGGAGGGCTTTGTTTGGAAAGCGGCACTTTTTTCAGCACATTATAAACTCAGCAATCTCACAGCAGTTGTCTATAGAAACCGGCTACAAATTACGAATACAAACAGATGTTTTAATGAATACAGACCCCTTGGCCAATAAATTTACACGTTTTGGCTGGCATGTTGTAGAACTCGATGGTCACGATATAACGCAACTGAAAACATCATTAGGATCACCCCCTCTCATAAAGACAAACCAACAGCAATCATTATGAACACAATAAAAGGGTGTGGAATTTCCACTATGGAAAATGACATAACCTGGCACCATAAGTTCCAACAGATGAGAAATATAATCTTGCTGTCAAGGGAATTGAGTCAAAAATTCAATTAATAGGAGCAATGGATAATCTTCATCACTAGACACAAACTGCCGTGAAATTTTCAAACCTCGGAATTTTAAATAAGGCTCTTATAAAAATAGCGCAATTTGATAAGAATATTGTTGTTTTAACAACTGATTCACGAATATCTGGAAAGATTGATCAATTCGCAAAGCTTTATCCAGAACGGATTGTAGAAGTTGGAATTGCTGAACAAAATTTGGGTAAGCGTTGCTGCTGGTTTTGTTTCATGTGGAAAAAGTCCTTTATTGTTTCGCAGGCTTGTTTTTTGACAGGGCGTACCCTTGAACAAATAAAGGAGATGTTGCTTATTGTGAAAATCCTCTCCGATTGATTGGCATGAGTGCTGGTATCAGCTATGAACCACTGGAGGCAACCCATCATGCTATTTCAGATTTTGCTTCGCTTCGCGTCATTCCTAACATACGTATTATTGCTCCTGCGGATAATAAAAAAACAGAAGCTGCAATTTTCTCGATGTTAAGCAATCCTATGCCTGTTTATATACAGCTAAGAAAGTACTCTGTTATAAATATTCATAAGAGTGCTGCAAAAATTGATATCAGCAAAGATTCTGTTATCAAAAAGGGAAAAGAAGTTCTCTTATTTGCTACGGGTGAGACTGTTCAGATTTGTCTTGATGCGACTGAAAAACTCCAAAAATATGAAATTATACCAACAGTTGTCAGTGCACCAACAATCCGACCTTTAGATGATACATCTGTTATAGAACTCTGCAGACCTCACAGATCTATCATTGTTTGTGTAGAGCCCAGCATTCATGGGGGGCTTGGAGAAGCGATTGCGAAATTACTTATGGAATATAGTATTACATGCAAATTTGTAACGCTAGAAATACCGGAGGAGCCAATCTGTAATGGAAGCCAATGGGATGTTTTGGTAAATTATGGAATAAATCGAAAAAGTATAACGAAAATTGTATTAGCAATGACATAAGATACAAAAAACATTAAACTGCATCTCAATATGCTCACCAGTTCAAAACTATCATAAGTCATTGAGAGCACGAGAAACAAGGGCTGATAAACACATTAAATCGCATTGTCTTGCTTTCTTAGTGAACGCGTTTTATTTAAAAGATACTACATCGTATTTTTCATTGTTTTAAAATTCATTCCATAAAAGACAATAACATATCCATATAATATATTATTCAGTAAACTCAACATAAATACTATAGATATTATATAATATATCTCCACTTTTTATTATAATTTATATATTATTAATAATACATATTGACTCTTTAAATAAAATTAATTATATACTATATGTGTTTAATTGTTATTAAAAATAAAACATAATTAATGTATTATATTTTTATAAATAGGAGAGGAAAATGCTCACAGCATTATTTATATCTATTTTTTCTATATCAACAGTTGTTATGCCTTTACTCGCAGCGCTTGTTCCTTTTTATCCTTAGAATAAGCCTTTAAAAAAGTGAATAAAAGGTGTCCGCAGTGTCATTTTTGCTTTGATTATTATTAAGATTTTTTCTTTACTATTATTATAGTTATTGGGTATTTTTTGTTGTTTTATGGAGAAGAATTTTGACCTTTTTCTTTAATGCTAACTGTCAACATATCTGTAAATACAATTATGCTCTTCTATAAAAAAGGCTTTCTTTTCCTAAAAGTAGTATAAAATATGACTTTCATTGTTTAAAGATATCTGTATTCACTAAATTTTCGCGTGTAATCTCTTTGAGTGTCTGAACACCAGTCAGTGTCATAGCTACCCGCATTTCATTGGCAAAAAGATCAAGCAGGTGAACAACACCTTTCTCACCTGCTGCTGCAAGCGCATAAACAAAAGCACGACCAATCATCACAGCATCCGCACCTTGTGCGACCATGCGTACAACATCAAGTCCAGAACGAACACCAGAATCGACTAAAATAACCAAATCATTCTTTACAGCCTCAGCAATTGCTGGTAATGCTCGCACCGTTGATAAAACACCATCGAGTTGGCGCCCACCATGATTGGAAACAACAATACCATCAGCACCAAATTGTACTGCTTCTCGTGCATCTTCTGGATCAAGAATACCTTTCAGAATCATTTTTCCCTTCCAGAAATCTCGAATCCATTGTAGATCATGCCAACCAATTGATGGATCAAAATTGGCCCCAAGCCAACCAACATAATCGTCCAATGCAATCTTCTTTTTGAGATAGGTAGAAACATTTCCAAGATCATGGGGGCGCCCCATAATACCCACATTCCAAGCCCAATGTGGATGCGTAAAAGCTTGTAAAAAACGGCGTAATCCAGCATAAGGACCAGACATACCCGAATGTGCATCACGATAACGTGCACCTGGAACTGGCATATCAACGGTAAAAACCAACGTGCGTACACCAGCTAACCAAGCCCGCTCTAATGCATCACGCATGAAACCACGATCTTTGAGAACATAAAGCTGAAACCAAAATCCCGCCCCAACCGCTTCCTGCACTTCTGCAATGGGGCAAACTGAAACAGAAGATAGAGTAAAAGGGATCCCTTTTGCTGCTGCGGCACGCGCTGCTTTCACCTCACCACGACGTGCATACATACCCGTTAGCCCAACAGGTGCAAGCACTATCGGTAAATCAAGTCTCTGATCAAAAAGCTTGATTGAAAGATCAACTGTACCCACTCCCCTTAGAATCCTTTGACGCAGTGCAAGTGCTTGAAGATCTGTACAATTACGTCGCAGTGTTTCCTCAGCATAAGCACCACCATCAATATAGTGAAAAAGAAAAGGAGGAAGCCGACGTTTTGCAGCCTTGCGATAATCAAATGTTGAAGAAATAATCATTGATGGCACCATTGTTCCTAAATGAAAAGAGAAGACATTCTAAAACACATAAGAGCCCCCTGTACCCCCTATTTGATATTCTCACAAAACGCTTTATTGAATAGATAAAGATAACAGGGATTGCAACTTTCTAAAAAAACTAATTGATAAAAACAACGCCTTTCTTTCTCTTTTCCAATTTTAAAACATCACAGTATGGAGTAGGATCAATAACGTATGCACTCATACATTATTCATGGACAATTGAAGTACTATACTTGCTGTCAATAGATACCTCTTCGAAAGTCATTACTTCGCCAGTTGGTTCGTTGTAATTTAAAGTCGTCTCTCCCTCCAAAGATTATTTACATTATCTTTTATAAGAATAGAAAGTCTATACTCATTAAGTATAAACCATAATTTCCCCAAAAAATGAAAAAAGCCTTTAATTAATACGGGAAATAAAGCTGTCGCATACATCTAGAAATCTTCTCATATTAATATTCAAAACTCAGATCAGTTACTTTTTCATAAAATTTTAACATTATCTCATTCACATAGAATATAAAAAACTTTTAATATTTATACGAATAAAAGACCTTCACCTTCAATAATTCTCTAGCAATATTATAGCTTAAGGCTATAAATAAGTTCCTAAAATTAAAAAACTATTCATTAAAAATATTACTGAACTGTAGTGAAAAAATTAATTATTGGCTCTTAATGATAAGTTTTATACAAAATAAAATATACTAGATATTTAAGCTCTAAAAAAATGAAATTAATAGCAGCTTGTTATATCGAATTCTATTAACTTATTGATTTATTATCATAATACATATGCATGACATATTGAATAAGAATTGAATACAGTAAAGCTCTTTCATTTTAGATCTTTTCACGATGAAACAATTGAAACTATTCTTCTTCTCATCATAAACGGAACTTGCATGGATAAAAACTCTTAAAAAAGAAGTAAAAATTCCTCTCATATCCTCTAAAATGCAAGGGCAGTCATAACTTTTAAAACTAAAAATAGAATGCATGGTGCCGATTTTGTGAAGAACAAATTTCTTACTTAAAATGCATTTCCTGCATACATTTTATCAAAATTCGTCGTTTTCAAATCATTTAAAATGTTTGGATAACTTTAAACCCTGTGCTTGATAATGTGATCCAACATCATGTCCATAAAGGGTTGATGGTCGATTAAGCATATGCTCATAGACCAAACGGCCAATAATTTGACCATGCTCTAAGATAAAAGGAACTTCATGGCTCCGCACTTCTAAAACCGCTCTTGCCCCTTTACCATTCGCTTCCATATGCCCAAATCCTGGATCAAAAAAGCCTGCATAATGCACCCTAAACTCACCCACTAAGGGATCAAAAGGAGTCATTTCTGCAGCATAAAGCGGAGGCACATGAACAGACTCTCGTGAAACTAAAATATAAAACTCATCAGGATCAAGAACCAGCTCCCTTTGACCACGATCAAAAAGAGGTTCCCAAAAATCTAAAACATGGGCAGTAGCACGTTTATCAATATCAATAACACTTGTATGATGTTTAGCACGATAACCTACAAGCCCGTTTTCGTTTCCTTTTAAATTAATGGAAAGCCCAATACCACCAGCGCTAATATTAGGAAGATCATCCGATATCAGTGTTTCTTGCCTTTGCAAAGCAAGCAGCTCAATTTCATTTAAATAACTTTGCCCTTTTCTAAATCGAAGCTGTGATAAATGCGAGCCAGTACGCACCAAAATTGGAAATGTTCGTGGACTAACTTCCAAATAAAGCGGACCATGATAACCAGCACAAATTTTATCAAACTCTTGAGCATTATCCGTAATGACCCGTGTAAAAATATCTAATCGTCCCGTCGAGCTTTTTGGATTGGCAATAGCAGATAAAAATTCTGGTAAGGCCAAATTTTCTAAAAGCGGAACGATATAAACACACCCCGTTTCCAAAACAGCTCCATCTCGTAAATCAAACTCATGCAACTTTAATCGTTCAAGCTTATCCAAAACTTTTGCATCAAGACCCGGCATAAAGGAAGCACGTATACGATAAGCTTTCTCCCCTAAACGAAGATCAAGGCTTGCTGGTTGTATTTGAGATTTATCAAACGTGCTCTGAGCTTTCAGAAAATTATTATCAATCAAAGCTTGTATATCACTATCTGCTAAAATACCGCTTATACGCGCCATATATGTTGCCTTCCCTTTTTACACTGTTTCTTTTTTGACCTAGATGATAAATTGGTGCAAGCTATTTTAGGATGATAAAAATTATTTTTTCTATTTTCTCCAAGTCATTTGTTAATACTTCGAATAATGAAAAACATTTAGTATAATCACTCTCAAAAAAAATAAGAAGCGTTTAGAAATATTACCTCTCGTACCTTCTCATTCTTGAATGTTGCACAAATGATGTTATCATAATTTTCTATAAACTCCTTAAGAATCTTGTTAGAATTTATGATGATTATACGACATCTTAGCGAAAATATTATTAATCAAATCGCCGCTGGTGAAGTGATTGAACGGCCAGCAAATGTTGTCAAAGAACTTGTTGAAAATTCTATTGATGCTGGTGCAACGCGCATTGAAATTATTACAGCAAATGGTGGAAAAAATTTTATAAAGGTAAGTGATAATGGTTGTGGGATTCCGGCTGATCAGTTAACTTTAGCCGTTTCTCGCCATTGTACCTCAAAAATTACCGATGATGTGCACAATATCTGCTTCCTTGGGTTTAGAGGAGAAGCCCTCCCCTCTATTGGTTCTGTTGCTAAACTCAAACTCATTTCACGAACAAAAGAGGCCGAGAATGCTGCTGAAATTTCTGTTACTGCAGGAAAAATTGTAGGCCCCAAACCAGCTGCTGCAAATCTGGGAACAATTGTTGAAGTTCGTGACCTTTTCTTTGTCACACCCGCACGATTAAAATTTATGAAAACTGATCGGGCTGAAACAAATGCTATTAGTGACATGATTAAGCGAATTGCTATCGCATTTCCACATATCCGCTTTTCTCTTTCAGGACTAGATAGAACACCTATGGAACTGTCTGCGACAGAAAATAATACTCAAGGACAATTACAACGTATTACCCAAATTATGGGAAAAGAATTTGCGCCTAACAGCATCGCACTGAATGCTGAACGCGAATCTGTGCGCTTAACGGGGTTTGCTTGTTTGCCATCTTTCAACCGAAATAACAGCCTTCATCAATTTGCTTATGTTAATGGGCGTCCTGTGCGTGATAAATTTCTATGGAGTGCAATTCGAGGCGCTTATGCTGATGTCATGACACGAGATCGTTATCCTGTCGCTATTCTTTTTATTGATCTCCCACCTGCTGATGTCGATGTTAATGTTCATCCAGCCAAAGCTGATGTACGATTCCGTGATCCAGGATTAATTCGTGGTTTAATCGTTGGAGCAATTCGTGAAGCATTGCAGCAATCTGGTATTCGCCCTACTTCAACCCGTTCTGAAGCAATGCTCGCAGCTTTTCAAACACAAAAACCATTAACACAACAACCTTTGGGCAATTTTAAAAATGCTCACCAATCCTCTTCTTACAGCCCACATCCTCATCATTTTTCCGCCGCTTCAATGGTTCACAAACCGTTGGATAGTACCAGCTCTTTTGGTTTAAAAGAAGATGCCACTCCTATTATGGAGGGCTTAAATACACCAAGTGGTGCTACCTACATTCCAAGCACTATACCCTCATCAGAGGAGTTATCTTATCCTTTAGGTGCAGCCAGAGCACAAATCCATAAAAACTATATTATTGCCCAAACTCAAGATAGTTTGATCATTGTCGATCAGCATGCTGCGCACGAACGATTGGTTTATGAAGCACTCAAAAATGCACTTTATGCCAAACCACTTCCTTCACAATTATTACTTATTCCTGAAATTGTAGAACTCTCTGAAGAGGATGCAACATGCCTTTTAACGCACAAAGATGCTTTGCAAAAATTTGGATTAGGAATAGAACCATTTGGTCCTGGTGCAATTCTTGTACGCGAGACACCTTCCATGTTAGGAGAGATCAACGTACAAGCCCTTATTAAAGATCTCGCAGATGAGGCGGCTGAGTATGATACAACAAACAATTTAAAAGCAATGCTTGATTATGTCGCAGCAACGATGGCTTGTCATGGCTCAATACGGTCAGGGCGCCTTTTGTGCCCCGAAGAAATGAACACACTGTTGCGACAAATGGAGGCAACGCCCAATACAAGTACATGTAATCATGGACGCCCTACTTATATTGAACTCAAATTAGCAGATATAGAACGGCTTTTTGGCAGAAAATAAAAGCTTAACCATTTTGATAAGAAAAATATTTTTAAATTAACTCTCGACCTTATAATATACTTATGGCATTTTTTGAATAATAATCTCAAGTAAAAAGGAACTAAAATGTTTTCCAATGGTGAATGCGAAGCAAAAGTTCATTATTCTAATAATGGATATGACATTGTAGAATATGGAACCTATACTATTTGTGCCGTTAGCGGACAAAAAATCCCTATAGATGATCTAAAATATTGGAATCATCACCGCCAGGAAGCATATGCCAGTTGTGAAATTTCTTATCACCGTGAACTTGAATGCAATCCATATCTCAAGCAATTGTTAAAAACAAAAGAAGAAGGTTAAAAGCTATAAATTTAACCTTTGCCTTTCAGGCAAGAAAATTCACTGGAACGTTTTCTAAAGCGGGTTATGACCTCCTCAAGGAGCATACGACAGAAATCTTTTTGAACAAAATCGACATCCACATCAAAAACAATAAGATTTTTCAAATCTTTTTGCATATGAATTGTCTGTATACGAATATAATCTTTAGCAGTTGTCGCAAGCCATAAATTGTGTTTTTGAGCCTTTTGTACAAGGCTTGTTAAATTTTTATCAGTGAAAAAATAGTGATCTGGATAGGTATAAGTTTGCACCACATGACCAGACAATTCTTTAATGGATTGAAAAAATTTATCTGGATTTCCAATACCTGCAAATGCCAAAAATGCTTTTCCTGCAACCTCATCAGAGGCACTTGCCTTAAGATGAGCACGATGCAAAGGCTTTCCAGCACGTGCAACAAGAACAGCAACATTATCACGCGCATCTGAGTGACCAATCAATAAAACGCTATCCATAAAAGAAAATTGCGTTTTTAATGGTACACGTAAAGGTCCTGATGGAAAAACAGCTCCATTACCAAAACCACGCATCGCATCAACAACAAGTAATGCATAATCCATATAAAGGCGGCGGCTTTGAAAACCATCATCCATTAGAATAAGATTACATCCCTCTTTTTTCAGCCGTTGTGCCGCTGCATAACGATTAGCCGATACAGCGACAAAAGCATGCCGTGCCAGTAGAAGGGCCTCATCTCCAACATCGCGTGCAGTGTCATATTTCTCATTTACAAGATGCACTCCTTTAACTGCTCCACCATAACCCCGTGATACAACACCAGGGACGAAACCAAGTTCTTTAGCCACTTTGGCAAAAGCAATAACAACCGGCGTTTTACCTGTACCACCACATGTAAAATTTCCAATACATAAAACCGGAAGATCAATCACGGGAGGTTGTCTTGTCATAATACGACGTGAAAAATAACCATATCCCCATGAAACTGGAGCTAATAAAAAATGCAAAAAGCTTTTATTTTTCCACCAAAAATGGGGGGCATTAATATGCATATCCACCCTGACGCTGACGTAACCCAGTTTGTATGACAAGGGGTTGTAAAAATGGATCTAAAATCTTTAATGTGCGCTCAAGTGCACCGGCCATACCTGTTGCTACCCCATGAGCCTTATCAACCATTTCTTGTCGCAATGTTTCATTTGTTAAAAGCTTATACACCTGAATCGCAAGCTGTTTTGTATCTTGAACCATACATGCTGCATCACGCGTTAAAAATTGTTCAAATATCTCTTGAAAATTTGAAACATGAGGCCCCGTTAAAATAGCGGAGCCAAGCAAAGCCAATTCCAATGGATTATGTCCACCCTTTCCACATAACGACTTACCAACGAAAGAAACTTTCGATAAGTGAAGAAAAAGTCCCATTTCTCCAATCGTATCTCCCCATAAAATGTCGGTATTCATATCTGGAAGAGTATTTCTGCTTCTCCGAATAAAACGTAAACTCTGATTGTCACATTTTTTGATAAGATCTTCTAAACGCTCAGGATGGCGAGGCACAATAATTGTCAATAAATCTGGTAAATAATTTTTAACAATCTTATGAACCTCAAAAGCAATCTCCTCTTCCCCTTCATGCGTTGAAATAGCAGCCCAAACTGGGCGATTGCCGATAGCATTACGATAACGTGCCAGCAATGTTTTATCTTCAACCAAAAAAACATCAGCCTTGAGATTACCAGAAAACGTAACAGATTTTACGCCAAGTGTATGGTAATAAATGGCATCTCTTTCATTCTGACTAATCGCCAAATCAATATCCTTAAAAATATGTTTGGCAAGAATGCGCCGTTTTTGCCAAGCTTTAAAAGAACGTTCAGACATATGGGCATTAACCAAAATCTGCGGAATACGCATTTTGGCAAGTTCTTTAATACGCAGAGGCCAAATTTCCGATTCACAAATCAAAACGAGATCAGGCTTCCAATGACGAATAAAACGGCGCACTGCAAAATCTAAGTCCAAAGGAGCATATTGATGAATCAACCGATTACCAAAATGTTTTTTCACAAGAGAGGAAGATGTTACGGTCCCTGTTGTCAATAACACATTGATTTTTAATGATAAAATATGATTAATAAGTGGAACAAGCGCAAGTGTTTCTCCAACACTTGCTGCATGCAACCAAACTAACGAACCTTGGGGACGTAGAAGAGAGCTTTTACCTAAACGCTCTTTTTTGCGACACCACTCTTCTTTTCCACGGATAGCACGAAAAAACAAATAAAAAGGGATAACAGGACATAAGCAAAAGCCAATCATCCGATAGGTTAAAAGAGCCGTACGTGCCTTTAATTCTGCCATTTAAAATCACCTCATCCAGCTGTTTTGAGATATCTATAGGCTTATTTTGTTTAAAAATTCATCAACACTATTGGTTGCATCCATATTTTTTTCATACCATCCGTATCTTGGATAAAAAACATTTTTCCCTATAAGAATAGCATATACACAAAATACAATAGAATAGACAGATCATTGACTATACAATGCCTCTGTTCCAGCTTTCTCTACTATTCCATATGAAATATCCACATTCATAGCCATATTTTTCTCAGATTTAAAGGCATTTCAAACGTTAATAATACTCAGATTTTTTTATAAACATGATATGCTGTATATTGTTCTATTCCAATCACGCTTACCCTGTTTTGTAAATTATATATTTATCTTTGAAAAACCAAGAAAAATAGAGCAACAACTTCCTCAATTTGAGAACAAAGAAAATTCTCATACGATACTACTTATTGCAAAAAAGCAATAATCAATGAATGATAATCACCTTTGTGTCTTTGCAATGGTCATATAAATTTATCTTATAAATAAAAGGATATACCTCATTGCTTGCACAATAAAAACTTGTGCAAAACCACCTTGCCATCAGTCAATGCTAGTTATTTTACCAAAGGCGCTTTAAAATGTACTGCCTCTTTTTTGAACTCTTTTACGTACTCTGACATCAAATCCAGAAACTTAATCACACTACATTCGCATAACAAAGCAATATATTGATGTATAATGATTTATCATTGCATAACTTGCCCCTGAATATCGTAAAGTTCTTCCATTTAAAGCCAACTTATGTTAAAGTAATCAAAACTTTTTGCTTACGCACTACACGACAGCTGGAGGGGGGGTAGAGTAAAAAAATACTGAAAAAAGGGGTAACTATGCCTTTTATGCCCTATCTCAAGTGCTAAAGTTTATCCTAATATTTTGAGTTTGCAAAGTATACAATAATGTAATTATTAATATTCTAAGCGTAAAGATGGTGATACAATGGCGGATTTTATACCTTGCGACGAACACCATTCTGAAATGAATGATTTGACGTCTTGAGAAATATTTTCTTAAGAAAGGATATAGAATTTACAACAATAATAGCATTTTGTTTTACAGCGTTCTGTTTTTCTTAAAGGACACGCTTATGAGAGAGCACAATAAACAAGCGTGAGGTAGCGGATATAATAACCAAATATTCAAGCTTTACTCTGCATCGCCTGTTTCAGAATCAAGAAACTGATGCAAATCTACGATGTAATAACGTTGTAATGCATTATCTACACTGCTTTGCGCTTTTGCCTGCCATGCTTCTTGAGCGGATTGATAATTTGAGAAAATACCAACTACATCTAAATCATCAGGATTCTTAAACTGATTACTCTTAAGATTTTTTAATTCACCACCAAATACAAGATACAAATATTGTTTTTTCTCGTTGGCTTTAGTCATATGTGCCTCCATATCATTCAGATAATTCTAGCGCGCTTTTATGTGATTAAACTAACTTTGCTTGACGAACAACATCTATCATATCCTCACAGCAATTATTTTTACCTGCAATTAAAAGGCCATATTGATAAGGTTCAATTCCGTAAGATAGTAAAGGGGCATCAAGCGATAAAAAACACCCTCCACATTCCTGCAAGATAAGATCAGCCGCAGCAATATCCCATTCATGACAATTGGGACGAACTAATACGATATCGATCTCATCTTGAGCAACAAGGACAATACGATAAGCAAGAGAGGGAAGATAATGGTAAAAACTGACTTTATTGCGAAAATCATCTGGTAATTTTTGTGCGAGGGATTTATCAAGCGAAATTTTATACTTTCGATGAACCTGAAAGGCTAAACGAGGAAGTTTTATCCCATTTAATGTTGCCCCTCCCCCCGTGACAGCGGCATAAACATCTCCTTGAGCTGGACATTGTAGAACGCCCACAATAGGACGCCCATTCTCAATAATGGCAACCGAAATACACCAATAAGGACTGCCAGAAAGAAAACCTCGTGTTCCATCAATAGGATCAACCACAAAGTAGCGTTCATAACCTTGTTGTTCTCGATTATCTTTTGTTTCTTCTGAAATCCATCCATAATTTGGACGTGCTCCAAGAAGCTTCTCTTTCAAAAAATGATCAACAGCAAAATCTGCCTCACTGACCGGTGAATCACCTTCTTTAATCCAAACATCCAACGAGCATCCAAAATACCGCATTGCTAAATCCCCTGCCTCTCGACAAACGTCACGCAAAAGATTTAAATCAGAAGAATGATGCGTGTTATTTTCCTGCAAGTGTCATCCCTTCAATTAACAATGTTGGAGCCGCTGTACCATAACGCCGATCAATATCATTGGCCGGTGTTAAATGCGCTAACATATGAAGCAAATCAGAACCTAGCGTTACTTCACTCACCGGATAAGCAATTTCACCATTTTCAATCCAAAAACCAGAAGCACCCCGACTATACTGACCGGTAATAAAATCAATACCATGGCCGAATAATTCTGTCACATAAAATCCACTTCGTAAATCTTTTATCATATCGCAAGGGGATACTAAACCCGGTTCAATAGCAAAATTTGTACTTGTCGGCTGCACCAATGATCCCGAACGCACACCGCGCCCATTTGTTTTAAGCCCCAATTCACGTGCTGTAGATGATGAAAGAAGCCAATTTTTTAAAATACCATTTTCAATAATATTAAGTGTTTGCCCCTCTATTCCTTCTCCATCAAAAGGATGAGAAGCATTGCCACGTAATCGCAAAGGTTGATCGGTTACATTAACATCAGGCTTCATCACTGCCTTACCTAAGAAGTCCTGTAAAAGACTCGTTTTACGGGCCACAGAAGCTCCATTGACCATAGATGCGATATGCCCTGCAATTCCCCGAGCAGTACGCGGATTAAAAATAACATCAACACCTCCTGTTGCTGCACGAACTGCCCCCAAACGTCGAACAGCACCAAGCCCTGCATTCTTTCCCACAGTTTCTGCGTCCTCTAAATCAGAAAAATGTAAGGCTGTTGTATAATCATAATCCCGCTCCATCTGTGTCCCTTCCCCCGCAAGAGCACTGCAAGAACGTGAAAAACAACTGGAGCGATAGGCTCCACAAAAACCATCGCTGGTCACAAGAATAAACCCACTACGGCCATAAGCTGTTGCAGCGCCACCAGAATTGCTTACGCCTTTAACATCAAGAGCTGCCGCTTCTGTTTTTAAAGCATCTTCTGTTAAAAAATGACTGCTTGGGACAAAATCATCAAAAAGATCAAGATCTTTAGGATGTTTAACCAAACACTCTTTATCTGCCAAACCTTCAAATAAACTATCGGGAGAAGCTTTAGCCATTGCAACAGCACGTTCTGCGAGTTCTTGCGGATAAGACGCTAAATTAGCAGAAACACTTGCTACTTTTTTTCCAACAAAAACCCTTAAAGTAAAATCATTGCTTTCGGCTGCTTCTGTCGATTCGACTTTCCCAAAACGAACAGATACACTGGTGGAATGTGCATAAACAATAACAGCATCAGCAGCATCCGCCCCAGAACGCCTTGCCGCTTCAACCAATGAAACAGCTTTCTCAATCTGGTTTTTGTCAGTCATTATAACTCCCTAAAATATTTTATTATTTACATTGATACGCACTCTGATAAATTCATACAAATTAGAATATAATTCTTGTTTGTTCATTCATAAAATTACGCATGTCTCATGCATTCTTTTTCTTTTAATGCATTAAATCATTTCCCTTTTATGAAAAGACGTAATATGTCGTAAAATCTCTTTAGTTTCAAGATTTCTCATGGACCCTTCATTTTAAAAGCCAAATCTGCAACTCACAATCAGATCAACAAAAAACCTCGTAAATCAATAGAAGACTTAGCAATAACATTTGGATTTAAGTTAAAATCATCAAAAATTCAAAAAGCATAAAACCACCTAAACCACACGCCTGTTGTCCTCTAGAGTGTCAAATAACTTCCCTCATTCCTATAGCATTCTTTAATTCTCAAGAAAGAATCAAGAAAACGACTTATCTTTTTGGATATTTCTTTACTTCTATAAGCTCTCTCATAAGAGAACAGTAATCTTGTCAATGAAACAAAACATCAATAGCGTAAAAAATATTTCCTTTCATTCTATCTATTTCTCAATTCAGTTTGTAATAAACACATTCACTTAATTAGTTCTGGAAACCTTATCACTCAATAATTGTTTTAACAGATACAAAAACACTTGTAGAAGCCGAACATCTCTATACATCTTAAAAATTCAATTTTTTAAACATTTGAACCAAATATATAGATACAAGATTCATTTTTATGGGAATGAAGTGTATGCTTATTTTATCTTCTAGAGTTTTTTAGAGCTATATTCTCTAGAAAAGTGATCAAAAAAATTACCCTTGTAATTTTTCAATCAACACTTTGATTTATAATCATCATTTATTGTTTTGCCATTTGCATCAAAGATGCCTAATATCATAAAATTCTCTCCATTAGAAACCTATCCATGTTGAGTCAATTACAACTATTTAAGAAGAAATAAAATGTCTCTTATGAATGCTCTTAAATATAAAAGCTATCGCAACATTAGAAACTAACAAATATCATGACCATATTGGTCTACAACTTCACAAGAGCAGCGATAAGCTTCTGCAATTTTCTTATTTTCAGTGAAAAAATCATCTTTTAAGCTTTTGTGTGATAAAATAAAATCCAATGACTTTTATAAAACCCTTAGAGCAAAATTAATCCCGTAAGCTGATTTGACATGATTTCAACAGCTAACTCAAAAGCTCATTGATTTGTGATATATTCATAACTGATTTCATTCTAACAAGGCTATAATTTCTGCAGCTTTTTTAAAAGATCAACTTCTTTATGAAGACACATCAGATGGTTTTATTTTCAGTAAGAGCACGTCTGCTCATTTCAATCATCGCAGCACGAAGATGTAACTTAATTTTTGATCCAATAATTATTCCAAAGAAAGGAGAAAGTAAACCAGACATCGTTACAGTATGACGAATTTTGTTATTTGAAGAATCAGATTTTTTTGAACAAATATATTCATGATTAAAACTCATGCGTGTAAGAGGGAGTTTAGCATAATCAGAAAAACAAGCATTTTTTATAACTTTATCAAGTGTAAAAGTTACCGTTGGTCCTTTTTTAGGTTTCATGCGTCCTACAGCGCCTTCTTTGAAAGCACCAGAAAGTTCTACCCATTCAAGTTCATGATCCCAGCAAGGTCGTGATGTGTATTTTATAGAGAATAATATAATGTTTTTATTTATATTTTAGAACATGAGGGATGCATAAATGAAAGCGGGGGAATAGGATTTTACAACATTCCTCTATAGGAGCACTCTTTTTTCGTCGATTTTCTCGAAAAATTTTTTTAGTTTTGCTAAATCTTCTTGTGAAAAATTCTCTAAGTTTCTAACAAACATGCCAATAATTTCACAACGAAATGGGTCTGAAGATTTGATTGTAAAACTCTTTCGACATGCATAGGCTTCTTTTCTTAACAATGAAGCCTTCTCTTGATCTAAACCGTACAGCTCTATGATCTTCTCTTCCATACCAACCGGTACTGATTTCTTGCCAATTTCTACAGAAGATAAAAACGCTACAGATATACCTAATGTCTTAGCCATATCTAAGAGGCGTTCTGAGTGATCAATGCGAAGTTTACGTAAAATTTTACCAAAAGATGTAGCCATATAAAAAGCCTGTTAAAGAAGAAATATTTCTTCTGATTCTAACAAATCTTCTTGAAAAGTTCTTCAATTATTACGAATCAAGAGTTCTTTTCGGGGCGTTTTTTTGACAAAACCTGCTGTCCAAAGAGTCTCAACTTCTAAAAAGTCAAAATCCTTAAAGATCTCTCTAACCGCATCACAATCATTCAGA